>JAAEOK010000031.1 GCA_024244705.1 Alphaproteobacteria bacterium | reverse complement strand
TCTATTCGATGATATCGGCGACGACGCCGGCGCCGACGGTTCGGCCGCCCTCTCGGATGGCGAAACGCAGGCCCTTGTCCATGGCGATCGGCGCGATCAGCTCGACCGCCATCGAGATGTTGTCCCCCGGCATCACCATCTCCGTCCCAGACGGTAGCTCCACCGAGCCCGTCACATCCGTCGTCCGGAAGTAAAACTGCGGCCGGTAGTTCGAGAAAAACGGCGTATGGCGGCCGCCCTCCTCCTTCGTCAGGATATACGCCTCAGCCTTGAACTTGGTGTGCGGCGTGATCGACCCCGGCTTCGCCAGTACCTGACCGCGCTCCACATCCTCGCGCTTCGTGCCGCGCAACAGCGCGCCTATGTTGTCGCCCGCCTCACCCTGGTCCAACAGCTTGCGGAACATCTCGACGCCCGTAACAACCGTCTTCTGCGTGTCCCGGATGCCGACAATCTCAACTTCCTCGCCAACCTTCACAACACCGCGCTCAATGCGGCCCGTCACAACCGTGCCCCGGCCCGAGATCGAAAATACGTCCTCGATCGGCATCAAAAAAGGCTGGTCCTTCGGACGGTCAGGCTGCGGGATATAGGCGTCAACCGCCGCCATCAGCTCCAATATCGAACCCACACCCGTCTTCTCGTCGCCGCCCTCCAACGCCGCCAACGCAGACCCCGCTATCACCGGAATATCGTCACCCGGAAAATCGTAGTTCGACAACAGCTCACGAACCTCAAGCTCGACAAGCTCCAACAGCTCAGGGTCGTCAACCTGATCAACCTTGTTCAGGTAAACAACGATCGCCGGAACACCAACCTGACGCGCCAGCAATATATGCTCCCGCGTCTGCGGCATCGGACCGTCCGCCGCAGAAACAACCAATATCGCGCCGTCCATCTGCGCCGCGCCCGTGATCATGTTCTTCACATAATCAGCATGACCAGGACAATCGACATGCGCGTAATGACGGTTCTCCGTCTCGTACTCAACATGCGCCGTCGCAATCGTGATCCCGCGCGCCTTCTCCTCAGGCGCCTTGTCAATCTCGTCATACGCCGTAAACGTCGCCCCGCCACTCTCCGCCAACGTCTTCGTTATCGCCGCCGTCAGCGTCGTCTTGCCGTGATCAACATGACCTATCGTGCCAACGTTGCAGTGCGGCTTCGTGCGCTCAAATTTCGCCTTGGACATGGCTCAGGTCTCCGTTTCTCGGTGCCTATTCGATCGAGGTTGCTAAGCGAGTTTGGCCCGTACTTCGTCCGCAACCGCCTGCGGCACTTTTGCATAGTGATCAAAGTGCATGGTGTAGGTTGCGCGTCCCTGGGTCATGGACCGCAAGGTATTGACGTAGCCGAACATGTTGGCCAACGGCACCATCGCAGTAATCACAGCTGCGTTGTTGCGCATATTGGTTCCCTGGATTTGGCCGCGTCGGCTGTTGAGGTCGCCGATCACCGACCCCTGATATTCGTCGGGTGTTACAGCCTCGACCCGCATCATCGGTTCAAGGAGTGTGGGCCCGGCCTTCTCCATCGCTTCGCGAAAAGCGCTTCGCGCCGCGATTTCAAAGGCCATGACGCTCGAATCGACGTCGTGGCTCGCTCCGTCGACCAATGTGGCCTTGAAATCGATTACCGGAAACCCGGCAAGAACGCCTGAATCGCGCGACGAATTGAGGCCTTTTTCGACGCCCGGGATATACTCGCGCGGCACCGAGCCGCCAAACACGCCGTTTTCGAACTGATATCCCTCGCCGGGCTCTAGCGGCTCAAATCTGATCTTCACGCGCGCGAACTGGCCGGCGCCACCGGTCTGCTTCTTATGGGTATGGTCGACCTCGTAAGGACGAGTGATTGTCTCACGATAGGCGACCTGCGGCGCGCCAACATTGGCATCGACTTTGAACTCGCGGCGCATCCGGTCGACCAAGATTTCGAGATGAAGTTCCCCCATGCCCTTGATCACGGTTTGGCCGCTCTCGTTGTCGGAGCTGACCCGAAATGATGGATCCTCTTCGGCCAACCTGGCCAGCGCCACTCCCATCTTTTCCTGGTCGCCCTTGGTTTTGGGCTCAACCGCGACCTCAATAACGGGATCCGGAAACTCCATGCGCTCGAGGATCACCGGCTTGCTCACATCGCACAATGTCTCGCCGGTCGTAGTGCTTTTGAGACCCGCGATGGCGATAATGTCGCCGGCCGACGCCTCTTTGATATCCTCGCGATGGTTGGCATGCATAAGCAACATGCGGCCTACGCGTTGCCGTTGATTTTTGACCGAATTGAGGACCTGGCCGCCGGTCTCGACTTTGCCGGAATAGATCCGGCAAAAAGTCAACGACCCCACGAACGGATCGGTCATGACTTTGAATGCCAACGCGGAGAGTGGATCGCTGTCGGAACTCTTGCGGATGACGACCTCGTCCGTTCCAGGATCGATGCCCTTGATGGCGGGAACGTCGGTCGGCGACGGTAGAAAGTCGACAACCGCGTCGAGAAGTGGCTGCACGCCTTTGTTTTTGAATGCAGACCCGCACAGCACCGGCACAAATGCCGCGGCCAAAACACCCTTGCGGATACACGAAATCAGCGTATCGGCGTCAGGCTCCTGACCATCGAGATAAGCCTCCATCGCCGAATCGTCTTGTTCGACCGCCAGTTCAATCAGCTTTTCCCGATACTCCGACGCGTTGTCGACCAGTTGGGACGGAATGTCGCCGTAGACGAACTCGGCACCGAGCGTCTCGTCCTTCCACACTACTGACCGCATTTTGACCAGATCGACGACGCCGACGAAATCGGCCTCCGTACCGATCGGAAGCTGGAGCACCAATGGCGTCGCACCAAGCCGGTCGATCATCATATCGACGCACCGATAAAAATCGGCACCGACGCGGTCCATCTTGTTAACGAAACAAAGTCGCGGAACATCGTATCTGTCGGCTTGGCGCCAAACCGTTTCGGATTGGGGCTCGACACCGGCAACACTGTCGAACACCGCGACCGCGCCATCGAGAACCCTCAGCGACCTTTCCACCTCGATCGTGAAGTCGACGTGACCGGGCGTATCGATAATATTGATCCGGTGGTCATTCCAATTGCAGGTCGTGGCGGCTGACGTAATAGTGATCCCGCGTTCCTGCTCCTGCTCCATCCAATCCATGGTGGCGGCGCCGTCGTGGACTTCGCCGATCTTGTGGGAGCGGCCGGTGTAATAGAGGACGCGTTCGGTCGTCGTCGTCTTGCCCGCATCGATGTGGGCCATAATGCCGATATTTCGGTACCGCTCGATAGGTGTCATGCGTGGCATGTTGGGGCCCTCGGTTCCAAATCTACCAGCGGTAATGCGAGAAGGCCTTGTTGGCCTCTGCCATGCGATGGGTGTCTTCGCGTTTCTTGACCGAATTGCCCCTATTTTCTGCCGCTTCCATGAGTTCGCTCGACAACCGGTCGATCATCGTATTCTCAGACCTATTGCGCGACATGCCGATGAGCCAGCGGATTGCCAAGGCCTGCGCTCTGTCGGGCCGAACCTCGACCGGAACCTGGTAGGTTGCGCCGCCGACCCGGCGGGAGCGAACCTCAAGCTGCGGTTTCACGTTATCGAGCGCGTCGTGAAAAAGCTTGAGCGGATCCTGACCGGTTTTCTTTTCGATCTTGTCAAAGGCGCTGTAAACGATGCCTTCGGCGACCGACTTCTTGCCGTCGCCCATGAGCGAGTTCATGAATTTGGTTAGGACAAGATCGCCGTACTTCGCGTCAGGCAGGACCTCGCGTTTTTCGGCGGCATGGCGGCGAGACATTTCGCGGCTTCCTTATTTCGGGCGTTTTGCGCCATACTTCGACCGGCGCTGGCGGCGGTCAGATACGCCCTGCGTATCGAGTGTGCCGCGAATGACGTGGTATCGCACTCCGGGCAGATCCTTAACCCGACCGCCACGAATGAGTACGACTGAGTGTTCTTGCAGATTGTGGCCTTCGCCGGGGATGTAGGAGGTCACCTCGAACCCGTTGGTCAAACGCACGCGGGCGACTTTGCGAAGGGCGGAATTCGGCTTCTTGGGCGTCGTCGTATAGACGCGCGTACAGACCCCCCGCTTTTGCGGGCAGGCTTCCAAGGCCGGCACTTTGTTCCGCGTCACCTGCGCCTGGCGAGGCTTGCGAATTAGCTGATTGATCGTCGGCATTCGACTCTCTTCTTCCAAATAAACAAAACCATCGGCGACAACAAACGACGCTTCGAAAACAACCAGGTCTTCGAAGCGTCCCGTTTCACCGCCGAGGGCGGATTTTTCGCGTCTACGTTTCCGTTACGCCGGAAACCGCGTCTGGACCGCGAGGGTCCACCACCGGTTCCCCTGAAAGGCGCGCGCATACTAGGTTTGCGCCAATCCGTCGTCAAGGGAAAGAAGAACAATATTTCTGTCTTTTTTCCCGCTTCCTAGGCAAGGAAATATCGGTATTTCGGGCACCGGCACGGCCACTTCCGGGTGACGCGCGCCGGCCCCACTTGCTCGATCCGAATCCAATCCCGCGGTCGGCCTCGTCAGTCCGTCGCCGGGCGAAAACGCGGTCCTTAGGCGCTCTTACTCTCCGATTGCTCGGCGACACCCTCGGTCAAGGCGTTCGCATCTTCGCCACGCGCCGCCAGGACCTCCCGATCGCGTTCGGTCGCGATTTGCCTCAAACGCGCGATAACGCTGCCGGTCCCCGCCGGTATCAAGCGACCGACGATGACATTCTCCTTGAGGCCGGCGAGCCGATCAACGCGTCCATTGACCGCAGCCTCGGTCAGCACACGCGTTGTTTCCTGGAACGACGCCGCCGAAATAAAGGATTCCGTCTGCAGCGATGCCTTGGTGATGCCCTGGAGAACCGGGCGAGCCGCGGCCGAACTGCCGCCATCGGCTACGGTCCGATCGTTGACCTGGTCGTATTCGAAACGATCGACCTGCTCGCCAACCAGGAATGTCGTGTCACCCGGATCGTCGATTTCGACCTTCTGCATCATTTGCCGGACAATGACTTCAATGTGCTTGTCGTTAATCTTGACACCCTGCAGGCGATAAACTTCCTGAATCTCGTTGACCAGATAGGTCGCGAGCGCCTCCACTCCCAGAACCTGCAAGATATCGTGCGGTACGGGGTTACCGTCCATCAGCAGATCGCCGACCTGGACGTAGTCACCTTCCTGCACGCTGATGTGTTTGCCCTTCGGGATAAGGTAATCGACGGGCTCCTCGGAGGCGTCGGTCGGCCGGACAATGATTCGCCTTTTGGTTTTGTAGTCCTTGCCGAATTCCACTCGGCCCTCGGACTCGCTTATGATCGCGTAATCCTTGGGCTTACGTGCTTCAAACAGTTCGGCAACCCGCGGCAAACCGCCCGTGATGTCACGGGTCTTAGAAGATTCCCGCGGGATTCTGGCGAGAATGTCGCCGGCCTTGACTTCGGCCCCGTTCTCAACGCTCAAGATGGCATCGACCGACATGTAGTACCGTGCCTCGAGCCCGTTTTCGAGCTCGATCACTTTGTTCCTCTTGTTACGCAACGTCACCCGAGGCTTGAGGTCCGCGCCCTTGGGCTGCTGCTTCCAGTCGATGACCACGCGATTCGAGATTCCCGTCGCCTCGTCGAGGACTTCCTTCATCGAAATTCCTTCGACGAGATCGACATAATGGGCAACCCCCTGCTTTTCCGTGATGATCGGCAGCGTATAGGGGTCCCACTCAGCAAGCCGATCGCCCCGATCGACCTCAGCACCCTCGTCAACAAACAACTTGGCGCCATAGGGAACACGGAACTTGGCGCGATCACGCCCGTCTTCGTCAACCAAGACGATTTCGAGGTTACGTCCCATCACGATCGAAATGTTTTCGCTGTTCTTCACCACATTGCGGTTCCGGAGCTTGACCGTGGCCTTGTGGCTCGCCTCGACACTCGACTGTTCGGCGCCGCGTTGCACCGCGCCGCCAATGTGGAATGTGCGCATGGTAAGCTGAGTTCCCGGCTCACCGATCGATTGCGCCGCGATGACGCCGACCGCTTCGCCAGCGTTGACGTCGGTTCCCCGGGCTAGGTCGCGGCCGTAACAATTCGCGCACGTGCCGCCCCGGGTCTCACAGGTTAGAACCGAGCGAATCTTCACCGATTCGACGCCGGCACGATCGATCGCTTCAACTTCTTCCTCGTTGATTGGATTGCCGGCCTTGACGATGACACCGCCCGACAACGGATCTTTAACAGCCACCGCCGCGCAGCGGCCGAGGATGCGCTCGCTCAGCGGCGAAATAACATCTCCACCCTCGACTACGGCCTGGGCCGTAAGTCCCGCCTTGGTTCCGCAATCGCTTTCGATGATCGTGCAATCCTGCGCCACGTCGACCAGGCGGCGCGTGAGGTAGCCCGAATTGGCCGTCTTTAGCGCCGTATCGGCGAGGCCCTTGCGGGCGCCATGCGTCGAGTTGAAATACTCGAGAACCGTCAGGCCCTCCTTGAAGTTCGAAATGATCGGCGATTCGATGATTTCGCCCGACGGCTTTGCCATCAGGCCACGCATGCCGGCCAATTGCTTGATCTGGGCCGCCGAGCCGCGGGCCCCGGAATGTGCCATCATGTATACCGAGTTGGCTTGCTCGCCCTTCTTGGTGGCCGAGATTTCCTTCATCATCTCGTCCGCCACCGCGTCGGTGCAATGCGACCAGGCATCAACGACTTTATTGTACTTCTCGCCCTGTGTGATCAGGCCGTCCAAGTATTGCTGCTCGTACTCCTTGACCTGTTTTTCCGTGTCGGTAACCAGCTTCGCCTTCGCCGCCGGTATGACAAGATCCTCTTTGCCGAACGAAATGCCGGCCTTGCACGCATAATGGAAGCCGATCTGCATAATGCGGTCGGCGAAGATCACGGTCTCTTTCTGTCCACAATGCCGGTAGACGACGTCGATGACGTTGCTGATCTCCTTCTTGGTGAGAAGGCAATTGATCAGTGAAAACGGCACGTTCTTGTGCCGCGGCAGTATCTCGGAAAGAATCAGACGGCCGGGCGTGGTCTCGACCCGCTCGGTGACCGCGTTTCCATCCTCGTCGATCGTAGTGTAACGCGCGGTAACCTTGGTATGCAGGCTGACCACATTGTTGTCGAGCGCCTGTTGCACCTCGCCGACGTCAGCGAAGATCATGCCTTCGCCTTTCTCGCCCTCGCGTTCCATGGTGATGTAATAGAGCCCGAGGACGATGTCCTGCGACGGCACAATAATCGGCTTGCCGTTGGCCGGGCTAAGGATGTTGTTGGTCGACATCATCAGCACCCGCGCCTCGAGCTGGGCCTCCAGCGACAATGGCACATGGACCGCCATCTGATCGCCGTCGAAGTCCGCGTTGAATGCGGCGCAGACGAGGGGATGAAGCTGGATGGCCTTGCCTTCGATCAAAACCGGCTCGAAGGCCTGGATGCCGAGGCGGTGAAGCGTGGGCGCGCGGTTCAAGAGAACCGGATGCTCTCGGATCACTTCTTCCAGGATATCCCAGACCTCGGGCGTCTCCTTTTCGACCTTGCGCTTGGCTGCCTTGAGGGTCTGCGCGAGGCCGCGCTGTTCGAGCCGCGCATATATGAACGGCTTGAAGAGTTCCAAGGCCATCTTTTTCGGCAAGCCGCATTGATGCAGTTTGAGTTCCGGCCCGACAACGATCACCGAGCGGCCTGAATAATCGACCCGCTTGCCCAAGAGGTTCTGCCGGAACCGTCCCTGCTTGCCTTTGAGCATATCGGAGAGGGACTTCAGGGGACGCTTGTTGGTACCGGTGATGACGCGGCCGCGCCGTCCGTTATCGAACAGGGCATCGACCGCCTCCTGAAGCATTCTCTTCTCGTTGCGCACGATGATGTCGGGCGCGCGAAGTTCGATCAGTCGTTTCAACCGATTGTTACGGTTGATCACCCGTCGATAAAGGTCATTGAGGTCCGATGTCGCGAACCTGCCGCCGTCGAGCGGCACCAAAGGGCGCAGCTCGGGCGGGATTACCGGGATCACCTCAAGCACCATCCATTCCGGTCGGGCGCCGGATTCAATAAAGGCCTCGAAGATCTTGAGTCGCTTGACGAGTTTCTTGCGCTTGGCCTCGGAATTCGTCTCTTTGAGTTCGTCGCGCAGGAACTCCCGCTCTTCCTCCAATTCGAGGGCGCTCAGCATCTCGCGCAGCGCCTCGGCGCCGATCCCAGCGCGAAAGGCATCGGCCCCATATTCTTCCTGCGCGTCGAGAAACTGATCCTCGGTCAGCAGTTGAAGCGACTTCAGTGGCGTTAGGCCCGGCTCGACGACGAGATAACTTTCAAAATAGAGCACCCGCTCCAGGTCTCGCAGGGTCATGTCGAGGAGCAAACCGACGCGGCTTGGAAGCGACTTCATGAACCAGATGTGAGCCACCGGCGCGGCCAGCTCGATGTGGCCCATGCGTTCGCGGCGAACCTTCTGCAGCGTGACCTCGACGCCGCACTTTTCGCACACGATGCCGCGATACTTCATCCGCTTGTACTTGCCGCACAGGCATTCATAGTCCTTGATCGGGCCGAAAATGCGGGCACAGAAAAGACCGTCACGTTCCGGCTTGAATGTCCGGTAATTGATCGTCTCCGGCTTCTTTATTTCGCCATGCGACCAGGCGCGGATACGATCAGGGCTCGCAATAGAGATGCGGATCTGATCGAAATCCTCGGTCTTCCGTAGCGGGTCGAAGACGTTGATGAGTTCGCTCATAAGGTCGTTCTCCTGTTAGCACCCGGTCGAGTGCATGCCGATCATCTAAAGTCCGCGCTGCTGGAGCTCGATATTGAGGCCAAGCGAGCGCAGTTCCTTGACCAGCACATTGAAGGATTCGGGGATGCCGGCGACGAACGTGTCCTGTCCGCGTACCATTCGGTTGTAGACATTGTTCCGGCCGGCCACGTCATCCGACTTGACCGTCAGCATTTCCTGAAGGGTATAGGCGGCGCCGTACGCCTCAAGAGCCCACACCTCCATTTCACCGAACCGCTGCCCGCCGAATTGGGCCTTACCGCCCAACGGCTGCTGAGTGACTAGGCTGTAAGGGCCGATCGAGCGCGCGTGGATCTTGTCATCGACCAAGTGGTGCAGCTTCATCATGTAGATATAGCCGACCGTCACCTTGCGGTCGAAGGTCTCTCCGGTCTGACCATCGATCAATGTGACTTGGCCGGTTTCACTTAGCCCCGCCCGGTCAAGCATGTCGATGATCTCGCTCTGATGAGCGCCGTCGAATACCGGCGAGGCCATAGGAATGCCACGACGAAGATTTCCTGCCAGTTCGACGACTTGATCGTCATTCAGACCGGCGATATCGCTCTTGTAAATCTCATCGCCATACGCGACCTCCTTCATCCACTTCTTGATGTCGCTTGGACGTTTGCCCTTGTGCAGCGAATCTATCATTTCGCCGATTTGGCGGCCGAGCCCGGCCGACGCCCAACCTAGATGGGTCTCGAGAATCTGCCCGACATTCATCCGCGACGGAACGCCCAAGGGATTGAGGACGATGTCCACCGGGGTGCCGTCTTCGAGGTAGGGCATATCCTCCATCGGAACAATCTTGGAAATGACACCCTTGTTGCCGTGACGGCCGGCCATCTTGTCGCCGGGTTGAATCTTACGTTTCACGGCGACGAAAACCTTGACCATCTTCATCACGCCAGGCGGCAACTCGTCGCCACGCTGTAGCTTTTCGACCTTGTCCTCGAATCGCTTCTCGAGCGCCCCGATACTCTCGTCAAAATGCTTGCCGAGCTCCTCGACTTCCTGCATCGCCTTGTCGTTCTTCAGCGTGATTTGCCGCGATTGACCGGGCGTAAGTTCTGCCAGGATTGCTTCGGTTACTTTGCTGCCGGCCTTGAATCCTTTCGGGCCGCCTGCAGCCTGCTTGTTCAACAGCAGCTCGCGAAGGCGTCCGTAGTAGCTGCGTTCGAGGATCGCTTTTTCGTCGTCGCGGTCCTTGGCCAAGCGTTCGATCTCCTGGCGCTCAATCGCCAAAGCGCGCTCGTCCTTGTCGACGCCGCGGCGAGAGAAGACCCGCACCTCGACGACGGTGCCGGAAACGCCTGGCGGCAACCTGAGCGACGTGTCACGGACATCCGAAGCCTTTTCGCCGAAGATCGCTCGCAACAACTTTTCTTCGGGCGTCATCGGCGATTCACCCTTTGGGGTCACCTTGCCGACCAGTATATCGCTAGCGCCGACTTCGGCACCGATATACACGATCCCTGCCTCATCGAGATTCTTCAGCGCCTCTTCGCCAACGTTGGGAATATCCCGGGTGATTTCCTCCTGGCCCAGCTTGGTATCCCGCGCCATGACCTCGAATTCCTCGATATGGATCGAGGTGAAGACGTCATCGCGCACGATCCGCTCTGATAGCAGGATCGAGTCTTCGAAGTTGTAGCCCTGCCACGGCATGAACGCGACCAGCACATTGCGCCCCAGCGCGAGTTCGCCAAGGTCGGTCGACGGCCCGTCGGCGATAATGTCGGTGGCTTCGACCTTGTCACCCACCCGAACCAAAGGCCGCTGGGTAATGCAGGTGTTTTGGTTCGACCGTTGAAATTTGAACAGGTTGTAGATGTCGACGCCCGATTCGCTGCTTCCGACGCCTTCGGTTGCCCGGATGACGACGCGGGTCGCATCGATCTGGTCGACGATGCCACCGCGTCGCGCGACGACCGCGACGCCGGAATCTCGCGCCACGATCTCCTCCATGCCGGTCCCAACGAGTGGCGACTCGGGCTGGATCAGCGGCACCGCTTGGCGCTGCATATTGGATCCCATGAGCGCGCGGTTGGCGTCATCATTCTCAAGGAACGGAATAAGTGCGGCCGCGACGGAGACCAGCTGCTTCGGTGAGACATCAATGAAATCAATGTCTTCAGGCTGAGCTAGAACAAAATCCCCGCCCTTACGACAGCTAATCAGGTCGAGCACGAACTTGCCCCGACCATCCAACTCGGCATTGGCCTGGGCGATGATGTACCGACCTTCCTCCATCGCCGACAGGTAAACGACTTCGTCGGTTACCTTGCCCTTGACGCACCTGCGGTAGGGGCTCTCGATAAACCCGTACTGATTGACCCGCGCATAGGTGGCCAAAGAATTGATCAGGCCGATGTTCGGCCCCTCGGGCGTTTCGATCGGGCAGATTCGACCGTAATGCGTCTGGTGCACGTCGCGCACCTCGAACCCGGCACGCTCGCGCGTCAGCCCGCCCGGTCCCAATGCCGAAAGTCGCCGTTTATGGGTGATTTCCGACAGCGGGTTGGTCTGGTCCATGAATTGCGACAACTGGGACGAACCGAAAAACTCGCGAACCGCCGCCGCCGCGGGCTTCGCATTGATCAAGTCGTGGGGCATGACGGTATCGATCTCGACCGTGCTCATGCGCTCACGAATGGCCCGCTCCATGCGCAGGAGTCCAATACGATATTGATTTTCCATCAATTCGCCAACAGACCGGACGCGACGGTTACCAAGGTGATCGATATCGTCGATTTCGCCCTTGCCATCCTTCAAATCAAGAAGGACCCGAATGATCTCCAGAACGTCCTGTTTGCGCAGAACGCGGACCGTATCGGGGCATTCCAAACCCAATCGCGCGTTCATCTTGACGCGCCCGACGGCCGACAAGTCGTAACGCTCGTTATCGAAGAACAGCCCGTTGAACAGTGCCTCGGCGGTCTCAAGGGTTGGCGGCTCGCCCGGGCGCATGACGCGATAGATCTCGAGCAACGCGTCTTCGCGCGTCGCGTTCTTGTCGACCGCGAGAGTGTTGCGCAGATAGGCGCCGACGCTGATATGGTCGATCGCCAAGGTCGGCAGCTTCTTCAGGCCTGACTCGGCGATGGCGGCGATCGATTCTTCGGTCAGCTCGTCGCCGGCCTCGGAGAAGATCTCGCCTGATTTCTCATCGATAATATCGGCGGCGGCATATCGTCCGACGAGCTCGGCCGGTGTGACCAACTGCTCTTTGAGGCCCTTTTCCTGGAGCTGGCGAATCAGTCGAACCGTCATCTTGGTGCCGACCTCGGCAACCACCTTCCCGGTCTTCGCGTTGACGAGGTCGGCGGTCAATTTGTTACCCCTCAAATGATCGGGGTCGAACGGGGTCTGCCAACCCTTCTTGGTCAAGGTGAAGAGGACGGTGCCATAGAAGTAATTGAGGATCTCCTCGCGCGACATACCTTCGGCGTCGTAGGGGCTGACGGTTTTGTCCTGCTTTGACAATTTTTCACGTTGGGCGGCGGTGTCGGCACTGTCGAGCGCCATCAGCAAGGTCGTGACCGGAAGTTTCCGGCGGCGGTCGATCCGCACATGGACTACGTCCTTGGCATCGAATTCGAAATCGAGCCACGAACCGCGGTAGGGAATCACGCGGGCGGCGAACAAATACTTGCCCGAAGAATGCGTTTTGCCACGATCATGATCGAAGAACACGCCAGGCGAGCGATGCATTTGCGAAACGATGACGCGCTCGGTGCCGTTGATTACGAACGTTCCGTTTTTGGTCATCAAGGGCATGTCGCCCATGTAGACGTCTTGCTCCTTGATGTCGCGGATCGACCGCGAACCGGTTTCCTCGTCGACGTCCCAAACAACCAGCCGCAAGGTGACCTTGAGCGGCGCCGCGTAGGTCATTCCCCGCTGCTGGCATTCCTCGACGTCGTATTTCGGCTCTTCGAACTCGTATTTCACGTAATCGAGCTGCGCCCGCTCCGAAAAATCTCGAATCGGGAAGACCGATTTCAAGACTTCCTGAAGACCGAAATGCGCACGATCTTCTGCCGCAATGTCTTTTTGCAAAAACTGGTCGTAGGATGTTTTTTGAACCTCGATGAGGTTCGGCATCGGCGCCACCTCGGGGATTCGTCCGAAGCTCTTACGAATGCGCTTACGACCTGTAAAAGACCTGGCCATTGGTACTCCTCTCGATCCGTACGGCCCTGCTAACGCTGGCCGTCTATCTGCCTAAACTGTCCGCGTGAAGAGGCCGGAAGGGTCTGCCGCTGGCGTCCCCTTCCGGCTCTTCGCATCGTGACATTGCGATGCGCTACTTGAGCTCGACCGTGGCGCCGACATCCTCGAGCTTCTTCTTGAGCTCTTCGGCCTCGTCCTTGTTGACGCCTTCTTTGACCGGCTTGGGCGCGCCTTCGACGAGATCCTTTGCTTCCTTGAGGCCAAGGCCCGTCATGGCCCGCACTTCTTTGATCACATTGATTTTCTTTTCACCGAACGCGGCAAGAATGACGTCGAACTCATCCTTTTCCTCGACCACGGCGGCATCGCCGCCGGCGGCCGGCATTGCGGCCATGGCGACCGGAGCGGCGGCTGAAACGCCCCACTTGTCTTCAAGCATTTTGCTCAGCTCCGCCGCTTCCATCACCGTTAGCGACGAAAGCTCGTCAGCAATTTTTTCGAGATCTGCCATTTTCCTACTCCTAACTGAACGACTGACTACGGGCCGGCTCTTAGGCTGCCTCGCCCTTCTGGGAATAAGCGTTGACGACACGGGCAACCTGCCCGGCCGGTGCCTGCAGGACCTGAGCGACACGGGTCGCCGGAGTCCCCAACAAGCCAACGAGTTTGGCGCGAAGCTCATCGAGCGACGGCAATTCTGCCAAGGCTTTCACGGCCGCAGTGTCGAGCTCTAGATCGCCCATCACACCGCCGAGAATCAGCAGCTTGTCGTTGCTCTTGGCAAAACCGACGGCGACCTTCGCCGCCGCAACGGGGTCCGCCGAGTAGGCGATCGCCGTCGGGCCTTTGAACAGGTCCGCAATGCCATTGCACTTCGTGCCCTCTAGGGCGAGACGGGCGAGCCGATTCTTGGTCACCTTGAAGCTGGCCCCCGCGTCCCGCATGCGCCGACGAAGGTCGGTCATCTCGGCAACGGAGAGACCGGTTTGATGAGTAACGACAACCAGTGTCGTTTCATCAAAAACCTGCTTCATCGTGGCGACCAACTGTTCCTTTTGTGATCGGTCCACTATTCGTCTCCGATGTTCGAGGCATCCCGGCAAATAGCACCGGTTCGCCTCATTGCACCCCTCCACCCAACAATGGTGGAGAACTCAAACCTGCCCCAGAAGTCCAGTTCGTTCGTCAAAGCCAATACCAGGCTTCGAATTACGCTGGCTCCCGTCTCCTGCGGGCGACTATGCCTTAGGCCACTGATCTGTCAGTGGCACCTGCAATCTCGGACAGGGTGGAACCGGAAATCCGATTCCCGTCACCGCCGGGTCGACCAGACCCGTCGATGGCGTCTCTATTCCGCTGCTTCGCTCGTCTGTGCAAAGCTGGCGATCTCCACTTTCACGCCCGGCCCCATGGTCGACGTCAAAGCGACCTTCTTGATGTAGGTTCCTTTGACGCCTGTAGGCTTGGCCTTTGATATCGCGTCGAAGAACGCGCGCGCGTTGCCGAGTAGCGCCTCTTCGGAGAAGCTCGCCTTACCGATGCCGGCGTGCACGATCCCGGCCTTCTCGGCACGGAATTGGACTTGGCCCCCCTTCGCACTCTTCACGGCCTCGGCCACATTTGGGGTCACCGTGCCCAGTTTCGGATTTGGCATTAGTCCCCGCGGGCCCAGTATCTTTCCCAGCTTTCCGACAACCGCCATCATGTCCGGCGTGGCGACGACGCGATCGAAATTGATTTCGCCCTTCTGAACAGCCTCGGCAAGATCATCGGCCCCGACGATGTCAGCGCCGGCCTCCCGCGCCTCGTCCGCCTTCGCGTCCTTGGCGAAGACCGCGACGCGGACCGGCTTACCGGTGCCGTTGGGTAGATCGACCACACCCCGCACCGACTGATCGGCATGACGCGGGTCGACACCAAGGTTCATCGCAATCTCGATCGTTTCGTCGAATTTCGCACTCGCCCCGTTTTTCACCAGTTTGATCGCGCTCGATAGGTCATACATCGTGTCACGATCAAGGTCGGCGCGGGCCGCTTGCATTCTTTTCCCGAACTTTGCCATCGCCCCTACTCCGCCACTTCCAGGCCCATCGACCGCGCCGACCCGGCGATGATCTTTGCCGCGCCGTCGATATCATTGGCGTTGAGATCCTGCATCTTCTGCTGCGCGATTTCCCGAACCTGGTTCATCGTAACTCGGCCGACCGGTTCGCGGCCGGGCGTCTCCGATCCCTTGTTGAGTTTAGCCGCCCGCTTCAGGAGGTAGCTGGCAGGCGGCGTCTTGGTCACGAATGCAAAGCTTCGGTCCGCGAAAACCGTAATTACGGTCGGGATCGGCATACCCGGTTCCAGACCCTGGGTCGCGGCGTTGAACGCCTTGCAGAACTCCATGATATTGACACCGCGCTGGCCCAGTGCCGGACCGATGGGCGGCGACGGGTTCGCCTGCCCCGCCGGCACCTGCAAGCGCAGATAGCCTTGAATCTTTTTTGCCATTTCGCTCCCTCACTCGTATGGGTGCGCGGTACGACCATGGCGGGTCTCCCGCGCGGTTGCCTAATCGACGGACGTTCGGGCCGCTATTACATCTTTTCGACCTGCGCATATTCGAGATCGACCGGCGTGGGCCGGCCAAAGATGGAAACCGAAACCTTCAGTCGCGCCTTTTCCTCATCAACCTCTTCGACCATGCCGTTGAACGACGTGAAGGGTCCATCGCAGACCCTAACTTGCTCGCCGACTTCAAAAGTCACCGACGGCTTCGGCCGATCGACGCCTTCCTGCACCTGTCGTGTGATTCGCTCCGCTTCCGCGTCCGAAATCGGTGTCGGTCGGCCTTTGCCACCCAGAAACCCGGTAACCTTCGGGGTGTCTTTGACCAGGTGCCAGGTCTCGTCCGTCAACTCCATCTTGACGAGAACGTAGCCTGGGAAAAATTTGCGCTCGCTCTTGACCTTGCTGCCGCGCCGTAATTCCACGACTTCCTCCGTCGGGACCAGCACATCATGCAAGAGGTCATCGAGATGGGTCTTTTCCGCTTGCTCCTTGATCGCGGCGGCGACTTTCTTCTCGAACCCCGAGTAAACGTGGACGACATACCATCTTGCCGTCATGCTCAGCCTCCCAGGCCCAAGATGATTCGAACGCCGACCGACAAAACTTGGTCGACGAGGAAAAAGAATACGGCAGCGAGAAAAACCATGATGAACACCATGAGTGTGGTCACACCCGTTTCCTTTCGCGTCGGCCAGGTCACTTTGGCGACCTCCTGACGCACCTGCCTTACGAACTCGCCTGGGCTAACTTTTGCCATCGTTCCCGTCGTTGTCACTGATACCGAGCCGGCGTCGGACTCAAAAGTGGCAGGAGTGGAGGGACTCGAACCCCCAACCCCCGGTTTTGGAGACCGGTGCTCTAGCCAATTGAGCTACACTCCTATCGTCCCAAGCACCGCACCGGCCGCACGCGGCGCAGCATTCCTTACCTTCATGCAAGCGTCTATTCGATGATATCGGCGACGACGCCGGCGCCGACGGTTCGGCCGCCCTCTCGGATGGCGAAACGCAGGCCCTTGTCCATGGCGATCGGCGCGATCAGCTCGACCGCCATCGAGATGTTGTCCCCCGGCATCACCATCT
>JAAEOK010000030.1 GCA_024244705.1 Alphaproteobacteria bacterium | reverse complement strand
CCGCGTCTTCAACTCATACGACGACATCGTCGACCACTGCTGTGACGCCTGGAACAAGCTCATCGATCAGCCCTGGAAAATCATGTCGATCGGACACAGGCAATGGGCACATAGGTCATGATCAACGGGATTTGGTATTAGTCCGAGGCATCGAATGTGTACCGTAGGCCGATGGGTCTTAGCCGATCGAACATGTCCATCGATCGACGAGCCGGTCGTACTGGCGCGTGTTGAGCTGCAGGAACTCTGCCGTGCGAGTTAGCGGATCTCGCAACGTGCGCATGTCTGCGCGGGCTGAATGTCCGTTCCGGGTCAAATGCTGACTCTCAGGGATCCTACGAACCACGTCCGCTTTCGGCAGTAGACTGGACACAAATCAGGGGAAAGCGGAAATTTATAGAGCGAAAGTGGACATGCCGTTTGGTCTGATGGCCACGATGATTAATGAGTACATGTCCTAATTGACGGCACGGTGAGATATTTCTGTTATCTGCTAGATGGTTCGTTCGAAAGTAGTGGACTTGTATCATCGTGTTTCCGAAAACGGCCCGAATCCAAAAAATCTGTTTGGGCGACCTCGTTGCATTTATCAAGTTTGTGGATTTGTCCATCATGGCAATTGGAGACGATTTGTCTCCGGTTGCACTCCCTCCGCCAACAATCTGACCGTCTTCTGAGTCTCCCAGGTGGTCCCGACAGTTTCGCCGACGATGCCCCCATTTCCGCGGGTCTGCGGCTACGGGGTTGGCACCAAGTGGTCCACAGAGACGGCCATATCCCAGATGATCCACGCCCAACCACCCGATGTCTCTGATAGCCCTTTTGGCAGTACCACTTCGGTCGATGATGATTGGCCGCTGGCCCAGGCCACCGTCAGCATGCGCGGATTCCAACACGCAACAAGACGGCCACTCGCAAATGCGAGGGACCAGCGTATCGGACCGGATCCTGCAGGCGCCGGGTCAGGCGAACCCGAGGACTTTCCGTTGTTCGCGCCAGTCGATCGGTAGCCGCGAGGCACGCATAAGCCTCGCAGCTGTGAGGTCGGGAGGTTGCAATCCGTCCAGAATGGCTCCGGTGATGTCGGGGCAAAGGAAAGCGAGCCGGAGCAGACGCGTGGGCATTGTCAAACTAACGTTCCCACCGGTGCTTCCGTGAACCCGGCTAAATTTGTCACGCGGCCAGCAGATACCACTCAGCCAAGGCGGCAGCTCGGTTCTCCTTGAAGATGTCGCGGCGGTCGAGGTGGCGGTTCAGATTGAAATGATTGTGAATCGAGGCGTGGATGGCGGCGAACTTTTGGAGGGTCTCCATGTTCCTGAATTTCGCCATCGCACTCTCTCGTCGTCGGAACGGTTGATGTGATTTCTCAGCCCGATTATTGAGCCAGCGTTCGCACTCCTGACGATCCGAAACACCAACCACCTTCATCGCCGCGCGGTACGACCTAAGGCGATCTGTCACGATGGACCGCGGTCGACCATAGCGTTTCATGACGCGCTTCAGGAATTTGAGCGCAGCCCTGCGGTCGCGGCGTTTCGTGGCGAATACCTCAAGCACTTCGCCTTCGTGATCCACGGCGCGCCACAGGTAGTGGGTCTCACCGTTGATCCGCACATACACCTCGTCTAGGTGCCACCGCCAATGCGAATACGATAAATTGCGAACGCGCCGCTTGCGGATCTCGGCAGCGAAAATCGGACCGAACCGCTTCCACCAGAAACGCACCGTCTCGTGACAGATATCGATGCCACGTTCGAAAAGCAGATCCTCGACCTGGCGCAGCGATAGCGGATACCGAATGTACATCATCACCGTGAGGCGGATCACCTCGGGCGAACTATTGAAGTAACGGAATGGACTGTGCATCCAGCGAGGCTACGAATCGGTCCACCGCACCTCAAGCCAAATTACTCTGACAAAGCCGTGTCAACGTCTGAGTTGGAATTGGGGCCTGCCTCCTAGACACGGGCCATTAGATCGAACCTGACACAAAAGGCCAACGGGGAAGACCAATTCCCTGTTTGGTCTTAGAATTCCCCTGTTCCATTGCGTCGGGAATTCAGTCAAATCCACCAATGTCGAAGGTACTACTGGTGCCACGAGCTGGAGTAATTATCATGAGAATCGCGCGGAAACGGCTGACGGACTATCCCTGGTATCTGCGCCCGTTCTTCAGGAATCAGCGCCGCAAGTACGGAGCCGTGCTCGATTCTGCCCTCGTCTGGGGGCGAGCACCCAAGTTGTTTCTAGGCGTTGCCTTTCTCTACGGCATGATCGACCGAAAATCATCGCCAATAGACCCGGCATTGCGCTCGCTTGTTACGGTGCGTGTTTCGCAGGTCAACTGGTGCCGGTTCTGCGTCGACCTCAATACGGCAAGATTGCTTAAGTGTGGGGCCAGTTCGGAGAAGGTCGAGGCCCTCGAAAATTGGCGCGAAAGCGAAATCTTCAGCGCGCAAGAGCGCGCTGTCCTGGATTATGCGGAGGCCATGACCGGCTCACATCGACAGATCGAGGAGGACATCGTGGAGCGGCTCAAAGGCCATTTCGACGACGATGCAATCGTCGAACTCACGGGCCTCATCGCCTTCCAGACAATGTCGAATAGATTCAACAGCGCCCTCGGCGTACCAGCACAAGGATTCTGCCGCGTGCCTGATCGTTGACGAATGCCTCGGACGGTTTGCTCCCTAGAATCCGACATTGACGAGATCCGGTGGCAACATAAAGATTTCCGAACTCCGAATGGGCGCTTGCGTCATTCGTCCTCGACGCTTTTCGGAGCCGGCCCAATGTTTGCTTCTGCTTGAGGCTAATGATGAAGCCGAAACAGTGCCGGGTATCCTTTCCTTGACCTCAGCGGATTTTCTGAAGAGCCGTTTGTTCGGGTGCAATAGTCTGCGGTGCAGGATCGATTCAAGCACCTCTCAATCATTGCGCACGAACCTTCGTGCCAGGTCGACCGCACCGGGGGCGTCATCGGCATATCCGTCGGCGCTGATCGACCGGGCGAATTCCCCTGTCACCGGGGCGCCGCCAATCATAATGCGGCCGTCGTATCGGGCGTCACGCAGCGCTGCAACGGTCTTCTTCATGTTGGGGATAGTTGTGGTCAATAGCGCCGACATGCCAACGATATTGGCGCCGTGTTCGAACACCGCCGCGACAAAGGCCTCCGGCTTCACGTCGACACCGAGGTCGACCACCTTGAAGCCGCCACCTTCAAGCATCATTCGGACCAAGTTCTTGCCGATGTCGTGCAGATCCTGCTCGACCGTTCCCATCACCACGGTGCCGATTGATTGCGCGCCCGATTCGGCCAGGTGCGGGCGCAGGACCTCGAGCCCGGACTTCATCGCCTTCGCGGCCATCAGCATTTCAGGCACGAAGAGCTGGCCTTCGCCGAAGAGGTCGCCGACCTCGTCCATCGCCGCGATCAGAGCGTCATTCAGGACGACCTGGATATCGGTGCCGGCAGCGATTTCGGCAGCCACCAATCGCGCCGTCATCTCGTCCTCATAGGCCAGCACCGCGCCATAGATGGCATCGAGGCGATCGTCGAGATTTTCCGATATCAATGCTGCCCTCCTATCTCCAAGTATCCGCTTATCGCTACCCCAGGACGCGTTGATCGGCAGCCGTCACGATCCTGGTTATCTCGGCGAGCGCCGCGTCGTCCAGCAGGTCCTGGGGCGGGTCACGCGACAGCAACTGGCGGCAGATGTCGCGAGCATTGGTCAGCATGTCTCGCTGGCTCGATTCTTCGTAGGCGTCCCGCCCAAGACGGGCGAAGGCCTCGGGCGCGAAATGCTCCCGGCAGTGCGTCAGCGTGTGCGCCTCGGCTAGGAAATGCGCCCCGACGTCAACCTTCAGTAAGTCGTCCCATGCGACCGTTTCGTCAGTTATATCGGGTGTGTGGAGGAATTGACGGAGCATGCCGGCGAGTTCGTTGTCGATGACGAGTTGGACCGGGCTCAATGCCGTTGCACATTCAAGTTGGCCGGCACCGCCGAGAATGTCGGCACCGGCGAGCGAGACCATCGATCCGAGTAACGTCCGTTCGGCCTGAGACTGGGCGTCAGCATTCGGGGTGTCGGAGCCGAAGCCGTAACTGTGGGTCATCAGCCCAAAGCCGCGCTTCAGCAGTTGCACCGCGATCGTCGCCGCTTGGACGGCCTCGATACTGGATTGCAGGCCGCGTCCGGTCCGCATGTCGAGGGCGAACATCAGCGGCGTCGCGATGACTGGCGTTCCGGGGCCGAGGACGTGGGCCATTGTCACCATGGCGACGATCTCCGTTGCGGCCATCAGGACTGTTCCCGGAACTGTCACCGGTGCCGTCCCGCCGGCCGTCGGCAGGCTGCAGGCGTGGATCGGCAGGCCGAAGCGAGCCGATTGGATGATCGCTTCGACGTCCATGCGCTTGATCTCGAGCGGCGTGAATGATGTCACGATGCAGCTCGCGACTGGTCGTTCACGCAGCGCCGCTTCACCGCCTGCCGCAGCCGCGGCGATTCGCATCAGATACTCAATGTTGTCGGCACTGTAGGGCTGGATCAAGTTGTGCTTGACCGAATGGGACGTGATGGCAGCAAAACCGTGGATATCGGCGGTCGATGTGGGGACGTCGTTGACGAACGGATGGGCGATGAAGCCGACCTCTGGCAGGCCATCGCCGAGCCGCGCGATCTCCCGTGCGTCGTCCAACACGAGCTTTCGATAGGTGCCGGTCTCCGGATCCATAAAACCGTGCGCACCGGTCCCGGTGCGGAGATGAAACGTGCCGTCGGTGCGCGGCAAGACGAGCGTGTCATCGTCGCTCTTGGAGAACAAGGTTGCCTGCCGGGGCGTCTCGCGTAATGCCTCCTCAACCAATTCTGACGGCAGGCGGACGCGGATGTCGTCCGCATCGACCCGTGCGCCGGCTGCAGCAAGTTTCTGGACCGCGGACTCGTGGTTGATCGCGATACCATGCTCGGCCAATAGCGCGACGGTTTTGTCGCGGAGGATGTTAATCTTGTGATCGGAGAGATAGAAGAACCCGGGCCTTACCGCGATGGCGTCACGAGAATTGACCGCGATGCCGCCGCTCCCTGCCTGCACAGAGGCAGTCGCGGTCCGCGCGCGGGGCCGCCCAACATTGGCTGCCATTCGTTCGCGTCGGCTTCGCCGCGGTGTTTTCGTAAGCGCTTCGTCGATCGGTTTACTCACTGCCACTCTCTCATTCGTGAACGACGTTTCGAGGACAAGAGACCGCCACCGCGGAGAGCGGTGTCAACGGCAGCACACTGACCGTTTCGGCCGACCGAGACCAAGCTCGAAGCCCCAAGCCGAGAATCCCCAAATGATACTCAAGCAATACGAAACGAGGGCGGCATTCGGTCCATTTGTCATTGATCTCGCTCAATTGGAGCATTGGCGGCCCATCGAGATTCTTCGACTCACTCGTTTCCCCCAGAGGTTGAGTTGTACTTGGAACGACCGCTTTGAATGCAGTAATAGGCTTCCGGCATTTCAATGCGCCAAGTTGTGGTTGCTTCTGAGGTGCCCGGAGGGTGTGCGAAAATGATTTGTGGCTTCTCCGCCAGGTTCGATGCCATGATCAGAAATCTGCAAACCTTCTGGACACTATTTGGCGGCCGAAGCGGACTCGGATCGGGCGCTGGTCGCTCGTAACGGTGGAGCGGCGGGCAATAGAATCCCCGGGGCTCGTTCGTTGATCAGTGGCGCACAGCCATCGGCAGAACGGCGTGTTCACATAAGATAGACGTCCGCTGAACTCGTTGAGCCGGCGGCGAACGGCTCCGCCTACGCGGCGCCAGCCCCGACGCTGTTTCGGCCTGGAAAGACCAACGCGCTCATCAGCCCGATAGCCGGCAGCAGGATCAGCCACAATCCAACCATGAGTCCGATTCCCGATATGGCGAAGGCGAGCAGGAGCGGCTCGATCCCCGCCATCATCTCCTGAAAAGAGTCGCCGGCGTAGGTGCCCTTGACTAGCCCGGCGGCCAGAAGCGCGCAGAAGAAGATCAGCAGCGAACCGTTGGCCAGCCAAAAACCGGCACCCAACGCGCCGGCGTACCGCCTCTCCACCCCGCTGCTGGCGCGCTGCTCGATAACGAAGAAGACTGAGGCGAGCAGGATCATCGTGTTGATGCCGATCGTGGTGCCCATGGCATGGGCGACGATGACATGGGTTCCATGCGTGAACAGGTTCAGGACCGGTACCGAAATGAGCAGCGCCAGCACCAGGTTGATGAAAACCCAGATGTCGGCGGCGAACAGGAAGCGATAGGCGGAGCGATGTCCGTATTTCTGAAAGGTGGAGAGGGAACCGCGCCAGTCCCAGATGATCTTGCCGAGGATAAACAGCTCCGACATACTGACGATATAGGCGAAATCCCGGACCCAGGCGGCGAACGGCACGGGATAGGTGTGGTGGGCCCAGCCGAACATCAGGTTGAAGAGGCCGAGGAAATACAGCGCGAAGGCCATCTTGGACCGCGCCAAATCCTCGCTGGCGCTGATCTTCTCCATCACGAAGATGGCGGTCCCATAGACCAGCATGTTCCAGGATCCGACCAGGGCGCCATAAGACTTCCATTGGACCGCGATCTCTCTGGCCATGTTCTCCCGGAAGAACGGGAATACCCAGAGATAGCTTTCCGACAAGGTGAGGAAGAAAAACACGATGCCGGTCCCCCACATCCAGCAATAGACAGGCCACGCGGTCGTCCGTTTGGCGACGGTCTTGAAGTAATTCACCCCGAACAGGGCCCAAGACAGGAGGATCGGCAGCGCAAGCACCGGCGGGAACTCCCAATATTCGCGTCCGCCAAACTTGTCCAGACCGTAGGCCCCGAGGATGGCCGCCCCGGTGACCACGAAGATCCAGAAATGCCAGCGCGCGGCACGGGTCGAGAACAGCGCTAAGTTGCAAGAATTCGGCAGGTAATAGTAAATGCCGCCGATCGCGGTCAGGAAGATCCAGGACACCGCCAGCGACACGTGAAGTGGCCGGACCATGGCGAATGGCACGCCCTCCAGGAACTCCGGATAGATAAATTTGAACGCGCCGACGACGCCAAGAAACACACTGGCCGCCAACGCCAGGAGGCCGAGAAGCATGAAGCGGAGGCCGCTGCTATCGGGTGTCTCGACTGGTGTCATAGGCCACCGTTCCATCCCAGTTGAGCTCCGGTCGCCGGGGCGGATAGGTCCCGGCCGAATCGACGAATTCGAGGAAGCGAACTAGAGCATCGACATCTGCTTCGTCGAAGCCATAGTCGGGCATCTTCCCGGTTCCGCTCTCGATAAACGCCCGTGCATAGTCGGCGCCCTTGTCCGGCGTCGATATCACATTCGTTAGGTCGGGGCCCATATGCCCGCCGAGCCCGTAGAATTGATGGCAAGCCACGCAGTTCTTGTCCTGATACAGAGCGAAGCCGGCCGCGACCTGTGGATCAAGAGCGTGGGACCGTGGAAGGTCCGTTCCCGCCGTCCAGACATAGATGGAGTAGACTGCAAAGGCCGCACAAAAAGACACGAGTATGGCGCGCTTCAAGAGCACCGGCCTGGCCTCGGCCGTCGGCTGACGCGCCGATGACGCCGCCTCGGTCATTGGTTCGGAGGCGTTCAACGCGATCACGGTTCGCCTTTGATCACGCCACATGCCTATTTGCTTCCCTCTCGATCGCCCCAGTGATCGACATTCGACATAGCCACCCCACTTGGCAATAAGCGGCGAAACCATCGAGAGTAAACTATCACTATTCCTTCGGTAATGGTTTCTAAGTAAATTCGCTGCACGGCAAGAATTTAGAATTAATTTCTAAAAAATGAGAAATTGGGGAATTATATTTCTCACGTTAATTCGCGGTGGCCGCGACGATCCGACGCAACGGTCACGATTGATCCTTCGCTCTCCCGGCCATATAGTTTTATATACCAACTATCTGACCGGTCGCCCCGGCCAAAATGCCCTCCGAAGCCGAAGCCGAAGCCGAAGCCGGTGACGGGCTGCGCGGCGAGACGGCCAAGTTGGTTCGGATTGGGGCATCTTGCGGACTGCTCCGGCTGATCGGGAGTCGTGTCATGATTCTATTCGACTTCGAATACGAACGACCGAACACACTCGAAGAGGCCGTCGCACTTCTCGATCGAGCCGGCGATGACGCCCGGCTACTTGCCGGTGGGACGGATCTCCTCCCCAACATGCGGGTCGAGATCACGACACCCGGACTGCTGGTCAGCCTCGGCGGAATCGAGCCGAAACCTCCCGAACCCCTGGCCGACGGTTCGATCAGGCTCGATGCCCTGTCACATTTGGCCGACCTGGAACGGTCCAGCCTGGTCCAGGATGCCCATCCCATGCTGGCCGAGAGCATTCGCGCTGTCGGCAGTAACCAAACCCGGGAGATGGGAACCTTGGGCGGCAACTTGTGCCAAGAGGCGCGTTGCCTCTATCTGAACCAGAAGCACGACTACCAATTCGCCGCACCTTGTTACAAGCGCGGCGGCGATTGTTGCTATCCTTTTCCGAACAATGCGTCCGACATCTGCTGGGCGGTATATGCGTCCGATATCGCACCGGCGCTGATCGCCCTCCGCGCCGAGATCGAAATCCTGTCGAGCACTGGCGTCCACCGCATCGACGCGAGTGCACTCTTTACTGGCGACGGCATGAGGCCGTTGTCGCTCGGCCCGGCGGAGATCGTCCGCGCGGTCGTCGTCCCCCCGGCGCCGCCGCGGTCGGGCTGGGGCTACCACAAATCGACGGTCCGAGGCGGGCTCGAATACGCGATGGCCATCATGGCGGTGGTGCTGGAAGCGGACAAGGATCGGAAAACTTGCACCGATGCGCGGATTATTCTCGGCGCCGTTCGGCAAGGGCCGGTTCGTTCGCAAGTGGCCGAAGAGGCGCTAGCCGGCGGACCGCTCGACGCCGCGACTATTGCCAAAGCGGCCAAGGATGCGAGCCGGGCGGTGCGGCCATTTCCCCATCATGGCTACAGCGTCATGCACATGATCGAGACTATCCGGGTCTATCTACAACGCACACTTGGCGCGGCAGCGGAGCGTGCCAGTGGTGGCAGCGGCCCATAACAGGAGGCGGAACGGTGTTGGAAGTCCTGAAAAATGCACGTCGCACGACGAAGTCGCGGCCCCGCCATATCACCGTGGAGGTAAACGGCGAGTCGCATGAGTTCATGGTGCGGCCACGTACTCCGCTGGTCGAGGTGATCCGCGAAAGAATCGGACTGACCGGGACCAAACACGGCTGCGAATCGGGGGCCTGCGGCGCCTGTACCATTGTTCTCGACGGCCGGCCGGTGCTGTCCTGCATCACCTTGGCCGTCGATTGCGACGGCAAGCAGGTCCGCACTGTCGAGGACCTGGCCGACAGCGACAAGCTCAGCAAGGTCCAGGAGGCATTCCTCGACCAGGGCGCAGTGCAGTGCGGCTATTGCACCCCCGGTATGCTGATGTCGGTGACTGCGCTGCTGGAGCGAAACCCGACGCCAACACACGCCGAAATCAGGAAAGCGCTGGAGGGCAATCTGTGCCGGTGCACCGGCTACAATTCGATTTTCGACGCCGTTCGCCAGGCCGCGGGTGAGGACGTCAAGCCGGTCTTCCAATAGCTCTCGGCAGCGCGAAGGACAGGTTCTATGAGCGAACTGAAACACATCGGCAAGAGCTTGAGGCGCAAGGACGGACCGGACAAGGTCACCGGCAGGGCGGTCTACAGCGAAGACGTCAAACTCCCAGGCACGCTGACCGGCCGAATCCTGCGCAGCCCTCATCCCCATGCCCGGATCGCCCGCATCGACTCCAGCCGTGCCCTCGCACTCGAAGGTGTCAAGGCGGTGATCACCGTCGACGACACCAAGGGCATCAAGCACGGCTTCGTCGAGACGCCGCGCTATCCTGCCGACCAGGAGGTGCTGGCTCGCGATAAGGTTGTCCATGTTGGCGAAGAAGTCGCCGCCGTCGCTGCGGTCGACGCCATTACGGCACAACAGGCGCTGCGGCTGATCGACGTCGTCTATGAGCCACTGCCTGCGGTCTTCGACCCCTACGAGGCGATGCAGCCGGATGCGCCGGAAATCCATCCCAGCCATCCCAAGGTCAAGGAAACGGAACCCTATGCGAATATCGGCGGAAAGACGGAGACCGGCTGGGGCGACGTCGAAAAAGGCTTCGCCGAATCGGACTATGTCCGCGAGGATCGTTTCGAGAGCCACCTCAGGACGCACGGCTATCTAGAGCCCCACGTCACGCTGGCGCACTGGGAAAGCGATAAGCTGAACGTATGGACCTCCTCGATGGGACCGTTCGTCAAGCGCGCCAAGCTGGCCAAAGTACTCGACCTGCCCTACGCCGCGGTACGCATCCACAAGGCCTATGTCGGCGGCACCTTCGGCGGAAAGATCGACCTCTACTCCCACGAATACTGTGCGGCACGGCTGTCGATGATCACCGGCCGGCCGGTCCGCATCGTCGCCAGCCGAGAGGAGATTTTCTCGGCCTACCGCCATGGCCAGCCGCTGATCGTCGAGGTTAAGACCGGCGTCAAGAAGGATGGCGAGATCTTGGCGCAGCAATTGCGGGTGATCAACAACGCGGGCGCATACCGCGGTAGCGGCGTGGTCGTTGTATTTCTCGCCTGGGGCTTCACGATGGCCCCCTATCGTGTGCCCAACCTGAAATACGAGGGTTATTCGGTCTACACCAACTACGCGGTCCGTGCGCCGCAGCGCGGCCACGGCTGCCCGCAGGTCCGATTCGCGATCGAATCACAGCTCGATATCATCGCCGAGGAGCTCCGCCTCGATCCCGTCGCAATCCGCTTACGCAACGCTCGCGAGCCATGGGAGGAGCTGCCCAACCGTGACAACACCCACAACGGCGCTCTAATCGATTGCATCAAGATAGCGGCGGAGAAATCCGACCTGTTGAAAAAATACGGCCGTGACCGCCGCGCGCCATCAGCGAATGGAACCATCCGTCGCGGCATCGGTATCGGGATCAGTTCCTATATGGGCGGCACGCTGATCTATCCCAACGGCTCAGGTGTCATCGTGAAGATGAACGATGACGGCTCGGCGACCGTGCTCACCGGCGCCCTCGACATCGGCCAGGGCTCGGAGACGGTGATTGCACAGATCGTCGCCGAGGAACTCGGCCTCGGGATGGACGATATCCGGATCATTTCCTCCGATACCGACACTACGCCGCAGGACATCGGGGCCTGGATCAGCGGCATGACCTATGTCACCGGGAACGCCGCCCGCCAAGCCGCCTCCAATGCTCGCGAGAAGCTGCTGCAGGTGGCGGCGGAGATAATCGGCGTGCCAATTGACGACCTCGCCGTCGAGGATAAGGTCATTTTCAATCGCTGCGACCCCGAGCGCCGCTTGACCTATCGAGAGATTATCGCGGCCAGCGTTGCTACGCGACGCGGCGATACTGTGATCGGCGAGGGCTTCTGGCGTACGATGCGCGACGAGCCGTTCCACCCTAGCCTGGCAACGACCAAGGGCCGGTGGACCGAGAATTACGCCTTCAGTGCCCAGGTTGCCGAGGTCGCGGTCGACATCGAGACTGGCGAGGCTAAGCTGGTAAAGGCGCTCACCGTTCACGACTGTGGTTTCCCGATCAATCCGGGTTTGGTCAAGGGACAGATCGACGGCCAAGTCTCGATGGCGCTCGGCCACGCCTTCATGGAGGAGTTGATCACCAAGAATGGTTACACGCTGAATACTAGCTGGCTCGACTACCGGATGCCGACCATCCACGACATGGCTGCCTCGGAGGACGCCGACGTCATCACCGAGGAGTACTGCGTTGGCAAGTCATACCGGACTAAGGAAGTCGGCGAAGGCTTGGTATCTGGCATCCTGGCGGCGACCGCAAATGCGATCTACGACGCCACCGGCGTGCGCCTCTATTCGACGCCGTTTTCGCCCGAGAGGATTGTCCAGGGCCTCAAGCAACTGGAGCGCCGTAAGCAACGATTGTGTGCCTAAGGGGGAAATGGCGACAACGGAATTGATGCCGATGATGCAAGACGTTGACTACTGGAACGCGGAATTCGAGTGCATGCCGCGGTCGCAACTCGAACGGTACCAGTTGGACAGAGTCCGCGAACAGTTGGCATTCGTCTACGAGCGAAGCCCGTTCTACAGGTGTAAGTTCGACGACGCGGGCCTTAGGCCAGACGACATTCGGACTGTCGACGATGTGCGGCGGATTCCTTTCACTGAAAAGGAGGAGCTCAGGCGGAGCCAGAGTGATCACCCGCCTTGGGGCGATTTCGCCTGCATTGGACCCGAAGAGGCGATCCGCGTCTTCCAGACCTCAGGGACGACGGGGAAGCCGGTCCGGATCCTGCTCAACAACAAGGATTGGTTTGAAAACTACTATGACCAGTTCATGCACTTCCGCTGCGGTTATGGGTTGACCAAATCGGACGTCCTGTTCGTCCCTTTCAACTATGGCCTATTCGCAGCCTGGTGGGGCTTTCAGGCGGCGATGGAAAAGGCCGGATTGATGATCATCCCCGGCGGCGGGCAAAGCTCCGAACACCGTCTTCGCGCCTTGGTCGACTGGGGCGCAAGTGTGGTCTGCGGAACGCCAACCTACCTCCTTTACCTGGCGGAGACGGCATCGAAGCTCGGGCTCGACCTGGCCGGTTCGCCGATCCGGAAGGTGGTCGCCGCCGGCGAGCCGGGTGCCGCCGTGCTGACGACCAAGAAGGCGATGGAAGAGCAATGGGGAGCCGAATGTTTCGACGACATCGGTTCGACGGAAATCGGCAATTTCGGCTATGAGTGCGCGGAGCATCAAGGGACCCATATGATCGAAGGGGCGTATCTGGCCGAGGTGCTCGACCCTGAGACTCTCGAGCCTCTGCCGGACGGTACGACCGGCGAGTTGGTCCTGACCAACCTGACCTGCGAAAGCGTCCCCCTGATTCGATATCGGATGAAGGACCTGGTCAGATTCAACCGCGATCGCTGCGGGTGCGGCAGAACTTATCTGCGGCTCGACGGCGGCGTACTCGGCCGCGTTGATGACATGTTCCATTATGCCGGCGTCAACATCTATCCGGGGCAGATCCAGGACCTGCTCCATGGCGTCGGCGACCTGTCGCTGGAATACCAGATCATGGTACCGAAAATGGGCTGCGGGAAGCATCTGACGATACGCGTCGAGCCGGCGCACGCCTATGTAGCCGGCAGCCAGCTTGAGCAGGCGCGCGACAGCTTCATCGATTCGGTCAAATTCCGCGTCGGCGTCACCCCCGAGGTGGAAATCGTTGAAGTCGGTGACCTTCCCCGTGTCGAGGGCAAGGCGAAACGCGTCATCCGCGAGACCTGACGGGTGTGTGTCGTGTCAACACCTGCAATGGTTCATCGCCGATCCGGGGTTGCAGGCGTCGTCCTCGCTGCCGGCCTCTCGCGACGGTTCGGCGGCAACAAACTGCTCGCCCTTTTGCACGGCACGCCGTTGGTCCGGCACGCGCTGAAGGCAGCGCTGGCCTCGCGTCTCGACCGGATTGTGGTTGTGCTTGGCCATCAGAGCGACCGGGTTCGTGCTGCGTTGACGGGCCTCCTCGATGGCGACCGCTGTGCCGTAGCCACCAATCATGCGTACCGGAATGGCCAGAGCCAATCGGTGATCGCGGGGCTTGAAGCGGTCGGCTTCGATTGTCCGGCAGTCATGTTCCTGATGGGCGATCAGCCGCTACTCGACGCCGGGATCATCGACGAGTTGATCGCTGCCCACAAACAGAAGAGGACCGATATCTGCTTTCCGTCCTGCAACGGTAGGCGGCGCAACCCGGTCATCTTCTCCGCGAGGTTCTATCCACACATCTTGGCGTTGAAAGGCGATACCGGCGCCCGCGCCGTGATCGACGCGAACCGCGACGCCGCAACGGCGGTCGAGTTCGCCAACGATGCCCAATTTCAGGATGTCGACCGCGATCACGACCTGGACATCCTACGCGGCACCGGGGGTTGAATGCGGAACCCGACCCGATTTCCCGGGCAGAGCGCTATCGCAGCCGGCCTGTCGCCCATGGTCCTTATCAAGGGCGCCGGCGAGATGGCGAGCGCGATCGCCTGGCGGCTGTACATGGCCAACATACGACAAGTCTGCCTGATCGACCTGCCCGACCCGCTCTGCGTCCGCCGCACGGTTGCGTTCTGCCCAGCGCTCCAATCCGGTGCCTCCGTCGTCGAGGGGGTTGGGGCACTTGCCACCCGCAACCGTGCCGACATACTCGCCGCTTGGCGACAGCAGAAGCTTGCCGTCATGCTGGCCACAGACTGGGCCCGCGTTGCGGACTTCGCACCGGACATTATGGTCGATGCTGTTTTGGCCAAGCGAAACCTCGGCACGGACCGAGATGCGGCCCGGGTCGTCATCGCGCTCGGGCCGGGGTTCGAGGCCGGCAAGGATTGTCATGTCGTCATCGAGACCAACCGCGGACATGATTTGGGACGCATCATCACAGTCGGCTCCGCCGCGCCGAACACGGGCGTGCCGGGGAGCATCGCGGGTTATTCAGCCGAGCGGGTACTGCGCACGCCAACAGGGGGCCTGTTCGAAACCGATAGGGCAATCGCCGAACAGGTCCACAAGGGCGATATCGTCGGCCGGGTTGCCGGCCATCCGGTCGAGGCCAGGATCGACGGTGTCCTGCGCGGCTTGATTCGGCCGGGAACAAACGTTCCCGCGGGCCTCAAGGTAGGCGATATCGACCCCAGGGGTAGGCCGGACTATTGCACGACCATTTCCGACAAGGCGCGGGCGATCTCGGGATCGGTGCTTGAGTGCGTGATGAGGCGCTGCAACGATCCGACCGCATGGACGGAATGCTGATACGAGCGCTCGGCCTGGAGCAAGCCCGTCTGGTCTCCCTCTGTGGCGCCGGCGGCAAGACGACACTGATGTTTGCGCTGGCGAGGGAGTTCGCTGCCGCCGGCGAACGGGTGCTGGTTACGACCACGACAAAGATTGCGAAAGCCGAAGCGGACGGCCCATGGCCCGTCGTCACCTTCGATGGCACACTTGTAGTCCCGCCAGCCGCTGCCCTCGTCGCCATTGCCGTTTCGGATGTGATCGATGACGGGAACAAGCTCGCCGGCATTGCGCCCGATGCCATTGATCGGCTGAAGGAAGAAGCGGGCTTCGATCGCATTCTGGTCGAGGCCGATGGTGCCGCGCAAAGACCCCTAAAAGCCCCGGCAGATCATGAGCCGGTCATTCCGCCGGCGACGGACAGGCTAATCATCGTCGCCGGTCTGAACGGGCTTGGTCAACCGTTGAACGAGGAAAACCTGTTCCGATCCGACCTGTGGGCAATGCGTACGGGCCTCGTCCCCGGCGCGCCGGTGTCGGCGGAGTCCCTTGGGCACATGATCGTCCACGATGACGGCTTGGCAAGAGGTTGCCCCGATCGCGCGGATAGGACCCTGTTCCTCAACCGGGCCGACGACCCGTGGCGCCTTGCCGGGGCGAAGCGGGTCACAAAGACCCTCGCGGCGGCCACTGGTCGCGTTCCAGACCGGGTGGTCACCGGCACGTTGCTGCCGTCACCGGTGGTCGTCGACGACGTCGTCTTCTTCTGAGGTTAGACGACCGTAACACGACCGGGCGAGTCGGCGATCTCGATGTTGCCGATCACGGCGCTTACCGGAACACCGCGCTCGCCAAGGTCGTTGAGAAGAGCATCGAGCGTCGCCTCGGTGACGGCCATCAACAGCCCGCCCGACGTCTGAGCGTCAGCTAGAAGCAACTGTTGGGGCTCATCCAGTCCATCGGCGAAATGCGTATTGGGCGCCGCATGGTCGAGGTTGCGCCGGGTCCCGCCGGGGCACAAGCCGTCCTCGAGCAGCGCCTCGACGCCGTCGAACAGAGGAATGCAGGAATAGCCGATGCGCGCTCCTAGCATTTGGCCCATTGCCGCGCTCGAAGCGCGCAGCAGGTTGCCGAGATGACCGAGCAGGCCGAATCCGGTGATGTCGGTCGCCGCACGAACGTCTGCTGCCGACATCGCCTCGGCCGCCGCGCGATTGAGAGTTGCCATCGACTCGACGGCTTCGGCCAGGCCGTCGCGCGACAGGCGACCGCGCTTGGCCGCCGTTGTCAGGATGCCGGTGCCGATCTTCTTGGTCAGGACGAGAATGTCGCCGGGTCGCGCACCCGCATTCGTCACCAGTGCGTCGGGACGAACAGTGCCCGTAACAAACAGCCCGAATTTAGGTTCCTCGTCGACGATCGAATGGCCGCCTGAGATGGTAATGCCGGCCTTGGCGCAGACGGCAGCGGCACCTTCGAACACACGTGCGAGTGGCGCGAGCCCGAGGCGGTCAACCGGCCAGGCGACGAAACTGAGCGCGTTCAACGGCGCCGCGCCCATGGCGTAGATATCACTCAACGCATTGGTCGCCGCGATCCGACCGTAGTCGTAGGGGTCGTCGACGATTGGCGGAAAGACGTCGACCGTCTCGACCAGCGCGATTTCGTCGCCGAGCCTGACCACCGCCGCGTCGTCCGACGTGATGTGGCTTACCAGGATTTGCGGATCGTTCGCAACAGGCAACCGGGACAGCGCCGCCTTGAGATCGGCCTGCCCGATCTTCGCTGCACAGCCGGCGGCACGGGCGAGTTGGGTCAAGGGCAGTTCGTCTGGCGCCATGATGCCTCTCTTGTCAGCCACCGGGCGGCCCCGACCTCGGCTGGAGCCCAACGTCTCTGTTCCAAATTTAAAATAGTTGGTATATAAAACTATATGAGTGACAAGAGAATAAGTCAAAGGATTCCGGGCGTGTAAGAGCAAACGCCCGGAATGACGAAAAACGTTTGGGACAGCAACCAGTTGGCCTTGCACGATACAGGGCAGTGGTTGGCGAACCGTGTGGCGATTTGGGATTGGCTACCACCCCGGACATCCCCCGACGTCGCGTACCCGGCTCGCCGAATGCAGCCGTCCCTCGTCATCACAAGACGTGCTTGATTTTGTGCCGAACTGCCGCCAATGATTCTTTGACGGCGATGTGTGAGAAGATTGGTGCTCGGTCGGCATGTCCCCGTTTGCGCCCCGATGTAAACGCCAAAGTCGATATGGAGGGATGTGCCGATGCCGCCGCGCAAGAACGTTGAAGCGAGGCCTCCTCGGACTGGACCGCCCGTCGTCGATTTTGGCAAGTTGCCGGGCTATGTCGGTTACCAGGTGCGACAGGCGCAGACCGCCATTTTTAGGGATTTCGAACGTATCACAAGCGAAACCGGCGCGACGCCCGGGGAATTCAGTTTGCTCACCGTTGTCAACGCTAATCCCGGTATCAATCAGATCAGCCTGGTTCGCGCTTACCGGCTAGACAAGTCCACCTTGTCGCATTCGATCAAGCGGCTGGCAAGGCGCGGCCTCATCCGCCGAAGGCGCGATCCGGCGGATCGGCGATATTATGGGCTCTGGCTGACTGCATCCGGGCACAAGGTGCTGAAACGGGTGACCAAACACGTCGAGGTACAGGAATGTGGCATGGCGGCTGCCTTGAAGCCGGCCGAGCGCGAACAGCTACTTCGCCTGCTGCAGAAGATATCGCTAGCCTTCGACTGAGGCCGGCCTTGCCAAGTCATTGCCGTAGGTCGGCCAATACACCGGCCATCAATGGGTCCGCCGGAGGGCGCCGTCGAGTTCACGGGGGCCGGCGGATCAGCATCGGAGGAGGCTCTCGATCCGCGGAACTCCAGCTTCAGATGGCAGTCGAAACAGGGTCGAAGTGGACGGCAATTCGATTCACCCTCCAGTGTTTGCATCTGAGCCACCCCATATCTGATATAATCTACTGATTCCTGCATCACAATCAGACAAGTAATGCATCGGTCAGATGCGTCATCTGAGAGATTTGAGCTTATACAGACCCCATGACGGTCAAATAAAGCATGCGCGGATGACGCCCTATTTTCCCCATTTGGGCGCACTCTCTTTGGAGTAATTTGGCTTGTCATGCGGCTGCCTCTAGTGGACCCCGCTGATTTCTTTGGTTGCGAGCCTCCGCCACCGTCTTTGGACCGTTTTCACTAGCAGGCTGCTGAAAAACTATTTCCGGCACGGATTTGAGCAAGAATGATTCCTAAATGACCCGGGGGCGATTCTTTCTTTTCGCTAGTGGCACCGTGTCGATTCTTTTATTGCGAGCCCTGCCCATCTCACCGACTTTT
>JAAEOK010000029.1 GCA_024244705.1 Alphaproteobacteria bacterium | reverse complement strand
GGGATGAAGGGTGAACGAGCGCTTCTTTTATATCCGCCAGGTCTGGACTATGTAGCCGCTTTTTTTGGCTGTCTGTACGCGGGCGTGATCGCGGTGCCTGCTTATCCACCCCGCTTCAACCGATCATTATCACGGCTTCTGGTAATTGTAAGAGATGCGCAAGCGGCTGTTGCGCTGACCGATTCTCGCATTTACTCGCGGGTATCACAACAGATAAAGGATACGCCTGAATTGAGCTCTTTGGACTGGTTGGTGACCGATGAGGCTAGCGGCAATGATGCTGGGAGGATGGAAGTATCCGGTGAGAACGGATTTGATATATCTGATACAATCAATAGTGATACTCTGGCTTTTCTTCAATACACTTCCGGTTCCACCGCTTCTCCGAAAGGAATCATGCTCACCCATAACAATTTGCTGCACAACATTGACAGGATCGAGCAATGTTTAGGGGCAATGAATGATTCTCAAGCCATGATGGCCTGGCTCCCCCCATACCACGATATGGGACTTATTGGCGGGATACTCCATCCCCTTTATAGTGGTTATCCCGTGATCCTTATGTCTCCTCTGGATTTTTTACAGAGACCCATACGCTGGCTTCAAGCCATTTCTCACTATCGTTGTACCATAAGCCCGGCCCCGAATTTTGCCTATGATTTGTGTGTAG
>JAAEOK010000028.1 GCA_024244705.1 Alphaproteobacteria bacterium | reverse complement strand
TGCGCGGAGGGCCGGATTTGGCGAGAGTCGACCCTCGACCACAACCGGATTCGGCCGCCAAGCGTGAACGAGGATTCCAAACCCCACTATCACGGCCACCGCCGGCGCTTGCGCGAGCGCTTCCTCAAAGGCGGCGCCGACGCGCTCGCCGACTACGAACTGCTCGAACTGATCCTGTATCCGGCGATCCCGCGCCGCGATGTCAAGCCGGTCGCCAAGGCATTGCTGGCGCGATTCGGCGGTTTCGCCGCGGTCATCGGCGGCGAGCCCTCCGAACTCCGCGAAGTAAAAGGGGTCGGCGACGCTGCGGTGGTGGCGTTGAAGGCGGTCCGCGCGGCGGCGCTGCGCATGAGCCTCGACGAAATCATCGAACGCCCGGTCCTCGGCTCATGGCGAAAACTTCTTGCCTATTGCCGCGCCAGCATGGCGCACGAGAAGAAGGAACAATTCCGTGTTCTCTTCCTCGATCGCCAAAACGCATTGATCGCCGACGAGGTTCAGCAGACGGGTACGGTCGACCATACGCCGGTCTACCCGCGAGAAGTGGTCAAGCGCGCGCTGGAATTGAGTGCGTCGGCGATCATCATGATCCACAACCACCCCTCCGGTGATCCGACGCCGTCGGAGGCGGACATCGAAATGACCCGCGACGTCGAACGCGCCGCCGAAGCACTGGGCGTGGCCTTGCACGACCATATCGTGATCGGCCGCAAGGGCCACGCCTCCATGCGCAGCCTAGGGTTGATTTAGGCGCGGAGGCAAATCTCCACCATCGCCGCATAGTTTGGAGCGTGGCATTTCCCACATCGTCAATAATTCGTATGTGGTTGTCTGAGCTGGCCAGCTTGCTGGCAGGAGGAACACCTCCCAAAGTGGATACCTGGCCCCGCCTCGGCGGGGCCTTTTTTGGCCAGCAACTCGCCGGACCGCTCTCCCCCGGCGTGGATGACGCCACCTGGCGGTGCGCGGCCCGACAGCCAGCTCGGCTTTCGCTTGTGAGGTTCGTCACTGCGCGGCCGTGCGAAATGCGCTTTGGTGGTCGTGCTAGCAGGCGATCGAGCCGGTTCCTCCCTGCTCGATTCAACAACTGGCCCCGCTTCGGCGGGGCCATTTTTTCTCGGCCGATCTCCGTTCAGGCGCGAAAGAATAGTACTGCGCAGCCAAAAACGACCAGACCGAGAACCACCGCACCAACCACGGCACCGCCAATCACTCCCGTGGCTCGCCTGCCGCGACGCCGCGCCCAAATCGCTCCGCCAACAGCGCCGATTACAGCCGGAAGGACGCCGAACAGCAGCACGAAAGCCTGCCAGAACCCGTCATAATCCATCATATCTCTGCGGCCCCGGTTTGGCCCCAATCTAGCGCACGATCGCGAACCTGGCACGGGTCGTCGGTCCCGCCATGTCCGGCCGCCGGCGACTGGCTATCCATCCGAAGAGCGCCGAAATCCGATACTCGACGACCGAAGGACGAGAACCTCGGCCGGTTCGAAGACCAACCGCACAATAGTCGGCCGTCCTGAATCGTGCTACGATCGGGCGTCGTTTCGGTGTTGCTGAGCTACCAAGTCCCGCCGCTGGGGTCGCGGGACTGGGGAGTCGGTGATACCGGAAATGGCGATCCGTCCATTAATTCATGCTCGATGCGCTTCGCGGTTTCCGACCGCGTCGAGTGGCGACGTCCGTGACGTCGCGATACCATCGGCAGGGATTCCCGAGCGACCGTCCGGTCAACCGGAAAAGGCGATCGATTCGCGCCTAGCGGCGTCTCGGGTTGGCGATCGCGCGGTCGAAGCATTTTCGAAATCCGGCATCCCAAGACTGGCGATAGTGAGGATCGGATTCATAGCTCGGGCCGGGATTGGTCGCGACATAGTTGTTGCTGAAGCCGCCGACTTGGGTTCCGGCGAGGCACCCTTCGGAATAGGCCGCCCGATCGAATTCCGGCGCGGCGGCCGAGGGGCCGGCACATCCAGCCAGTATTGTAATGGCAAAGAGACTTAGAAAAGGCCCACGCATGGTTCGCACTCCTATTGGATCGACGCCTCTCGATACGTACACCGCGTTCGTTCGGATGAACTGGAACGGAAATAGTTCATCCGGCCGATTAGTCAATTCTCGTTTTCACCGTCAAACACTCGATCTCGATCACCGGCGTGATTGTTTCGCGGCCACACCCCCCAACCGAAATGTGAGGAGAAATCCATGACCAATGGCACCCCACAAGCTGCAGCCAAGAACGCTCCCGCGGCAGCGCCGACACAGCAATCGGTATTCGACCGCCTGCTTCAAGCCATCAACAATACGCTCGAGCTCGAAATCGTAACCGCCGTTTCCGACTTCACGATCGACCATTTCGACGACCCCAAAAACGCGATGAAAATCGATCTCGGGACCAAACCCAAGGGTTATGTCACATCCGTCAACCTGCTGACCGGCGACATCCGAAATGTAATCTCGCCCGCTTATTCGGCTGGACAGAACAAGGAACTGCAGGATTTCCACACGACCCAGGTCGCCCTGGCGCGAGAAATCATCGCGACCAACCTGAAGATGGTCGGCGAGCTGGCGGAGAAAGTCCGTTCCTGGATCAAGGAAGACGAGGCCGAGTCCGGCGGCGGTTGATGTCGGCGCACGGAATCGTGCCGGGAAGGCGGCGCCATGGCCCTACCTGAATGGCAAAGAGAGATCGCGGACCTCTCCCGCGACCTCTTCCACCTCGAAACCAACACCATTCTTTCGGACGGGATCACCGGTCGCAAGATGCCCAGCTACCCCCATGCGCTGATCGATGTGGCGATCCGTTACAACAGGTTTCTGCGGGATCAGTTCGGGCTCGAGCTCAAGGCCTTTTGGGACGTTGACCTCAGCGGATGCGGCGATGATGAAGGTAAGAAACGGGAACGCCTGAAGAGGTTTCAGCTGACCGGGGATACCCTCTTCAAGGACGATCCCGATAGCCTGACAAGCGATGCCATCAGGAACGATATCGATACCTTCCTGCGCCTTCATTACGCGGCCGGTTACGTGCTCAATCGAGCGGCCACGATCAAGGCGGCGAGAGGTGCCCTCAACGAGGCCGCGTTGCCGGTCGCCCTGCGTATCAAGAGAAACTGCGACGCGCTGGTCGGCATCGTCGAAGGCTTGATGAGGGCCGAGGATGCTCGCGGTTCGAATAACGCCAAATTTCTCGGCAGATCGAGACGCGAGCTGATCGCGTTGAACGAACGGCCGCCGCGGCCGCCGACCGAGCTGATCGTTCGCCTCCGCAAGATTTGGGATATCGGCACCGACGTGATCGTCATGCAGACCGTGCTGCAACTCGACGGCGATATGGTCAACCGCGTCAAACGCGGGTTCAACCTGTCGCAAAATGAACCGCTGTGGACGGCGCATCAACGCTCGATCGAATTCGGCGTCGAACATTGGCAAAAGATGTTTGACGTTCTTGCCAACCTTCTCGGCAAGGCATTCCAGCGTCTATTCGGATAGCCATGATATCGTCCCGGGCGGCAATCTCGGCTTGGATCGACGCGGCCAAACGCCTCGTCGATCCGCGGCGCTGGCATGCGGCGGTCGAAGTCATGGCCGAGCTGCTTTCGGGCGGCATGGTCGTGCCGCCAGCGGCATCGGCGAGCGTCTGGAGCGAGGAGGAAGAAAGGGCCGTCGGGATCGTCAGCATCATCCAGCCCGACGGCGATGTGCAGCTCAAGATCGACAAAGCGGTGGCCCAAGACGACGACTTCGAACGGCTCGTCGCGCAACATCTGGACCAGGTCGCGGACAGGCTGAAGCTGCTTCACGAGGCCTTCGATCAGATCACGACCCTGCGCGTCCTGTTCAGCTTGCCGGCCGTGGCCGCGCTGGTCGACACCGCCGCCAATTTCGTGTCGGCGGTGGGCAGCCGGGATTCGTGGGCCGCGCTTCTCGGCTCGGTCAATTGGTGGCTCGCCGGCGCAGCCGGCGTCGGCCTCCTCATCGCGCTATTTTCCGCCGCGATCCTGGGATTTTTCGTCCGCCGGCGCCTCAAGTCATTCGACCTCGACCTCGGCGCCTTCGAAAAACGGCTCTACCCAACGAACGCCCAGGCAGGACGTGTCGGCTAGAGCAAGATCGTATCAGATCGAATCGATCTGAAACGTGAATCTTGCTCTCACTCAATATGTTAGGGCGTGATTCACGGCTCACATCGAAACGAAGTGAGCCGATCACGCCCTAGGATGCGATGCCGCGAGCCGGCGGCGATCGCCGTTCGGGGCAAGAGAAGAGCCGTCGCGCATTTCGCGCAAGTTGCCACGCGCGCTTGTCCGCCGAATTCGGTATATGGTCGGCTTCGGAACGGTTCGACCACCGGCCAAGAAGGCGGAGACGCGATCATGCTGATGAATCCCGACCATGTGACCATCGTCGTCACCGACCTCGACGCGGCGAAGGAATTCCTCACCCTTCTCGGGTTCGAGGAACAGATTGCCAGCGTCATTCGCGGGGAAACGTTTTCGACCTATATGGGCGTCCCGGACATCGACGCCGATCATGTGACCATGGTGCTGAAGGACTGCGATCCGCGTTTCGATATACAATTGCTGCACTATCGTCACCCCGATCCGGTCGCCGATCCCAACATCACCAATCTGACCAAGACCGGTTTCAACCATCTCTGCTTTGCCGTTGACGACATCGAGACCGAGGTCGCCCGGCTCAAGGCCGCTGGGGTCGAATTCCGCGGCGATATTCTGGACTACCACAACCGCAAGCTCGTTTTCCTGTACGGTCCAGGCGGCGTCACCTTCGAGCTCGCCCAGTGGCATTGATGCGCGCCGGCTCGTCATGACCGCGACCATTCGATCCGCCACCGAGGACGATTTCGATGCGGTCGTGGAAATCGTCAATACCGCCGCGGAGGCCTACCGAGACGTCATTCCCGCGGCCTGCTGGCACGAACCCTACATGCCCGATACCGAACTCGCGACGGAGATCGCCGCCGGCGTCGAGTTCAGCCTGCTCGATGACAGTGGCGAGGTCTTGGGCGTCATGGGCATTCAGGATCGGGGCGCTGTCTACCTGATCCGGCATGCCTATGTGCGCCCCGCGCATCAAGGGCGTGGAATCGGTACGCGGCTCCTCATGAACTTGCTGAAGACGACCGACCGGCCGGTCTTGATCGGCACCTGGGCGGCGGCGCACTGGGCGATCCGATTCTACCAGCACCACGGATTCGCCGTCGTCACCGAAACCGAAAAGAACCGCCTGCTCAAGACCTATTGGACCATCCCGGAACGCCAGATCGAGAATTCGGTGGTCCTGGCCGATCGCCGATTTCAGTCGATGGCAAACGGCGCTCGGACGTAGCCCGCCATGCCCACCGGCGTTCCCGTCAGGAAACGATCACGGCGCGCGCTCTTCGGCATCATATTCGGACTCGCGGCATTCGCAGCGATGCTGGTTTTCCCTCCACCCGAAGGACTCAATTTGGCGGCGTGGCGCGTCGCGGCGGTTGCCGTGTTGATGGCCATCTGGTGGCTGACCGAGGCGGCACCGGTTGCGGTGACTGCGCTGTTGCCGATCGGCCTGCTTCCGTTACTCGGCGTGACACCGATCGCGGATGCCACCCGGCCCTACGCGAGTTCGCTTGTGTTCCTCTTTCTCGGCGGCTTTGTCATCGCCCTTTCGATGGAGCGCTGGGACCTCCACAGGCGTATCGCGCTGCGCATTCTGGTCGTCGTCGGGAGCAAGCGCGATCGCATCATCGGTGGTTTCATGGCCGCCACGGCGCTGCTTAGCATGTGGGTCAGCAATACCGCGACCGCGCTCATCATGCTGCCGATCGCGTTGTCGGTAATTGGCCTTCTTCACGAGGATGAACAGGCCCCTGAGCGGCCCGGATTCGCAGTCGCATTGCTGTTGTCGATCGCCTATTCGGCCAGCATCGGCGGCCTGGCTACCTTGATCGGCTCGCCGCCCAATGCGCTCATGGCCGGTTTCGTTCTCGAAACCTACGGTCTAACCGTCGGTTTCGTCGAATGGATGGCGGTTGGCCTGCCCCTGAGCCTGGTCATGCTCGCCGTTGCGTGGATTTTCCTCACCCGCCTGCTGTTTCACTTCGAACGCCGCCCGATATCAGGACTACGGAAGATCCTTCACCGCGAATTGGCCAGTCTCGGCCCGCTTTCCCAAGGCGAAAAAGCGACCGCCGTCGTATTTGTTGGCGCTGCGCTATCGTGGATCTTTCGTCCCGCCCTTGAAGATCTGTTTCCGACCATCATCATCGGCGATGCGAGCATTGCCGTCGTCGCCGCCATCGCGCTCTTTATTATACCGGTCCGCGAAGGCGATGACTGGACCTTCGCCATGACCTGGGATTGGGCGTTGCGGCTGCCCTGGGGTGTGCTGATCCTGTTTGGCGGCGGGCTCAGCCTGGCCGGCGCCATCAGTGCCACCGGCTTGGCCGATTACATTGGGTCGCAACTCACCGCGTTGGGCAGCTTGCCGCCGATCGTCGTCGTTCTGGTGGTGACGGCGGTGATCATCCTGCTCACCGAATTGACCAGCAATACGGCGACGACGGCGGCATTCCTGCCGGTTGTGGCGGCGCTCGCGGTCGCCGTCGGCGGCGACCCCTTGTCCCTGGTCGTGCCCGCGGCACTGGCCGCCAGTTGCGCATTCATGATGCCGGTCGCGACACCGCCGAACGCCATCGTCTTCGCCAAAGGGCTGGTCACGATCCCGACCATGGCGCGCGCCGGAATCTGGCTGAATCTGGTCGCCATTCTCCTGATCGCGGCGGTCGCCCGGTTCATCGTTCCGACGATCTTCCCGGTGCCGGGCTGAGTGGTCGATTGACGACTTGGCCATTGATGCGCCCGGCGCAGCCCTGCCCTGCGCCGCGACCGACCGACGATGATTGATTCCGCGGCGACACGGGACTAGAGAATCGGGATCGGAACCCATAACCGACCGATCATCATGCTCGACAAGACCCGCGACGGACTCATTGGCGACATCACCCCGCACATCGCGACGTTGCCGCAGAGTGGCATTATCGAGGTGGTCAATCATGGCCGCCAACGCGATGGTATAATCCAGCTGTGGGTCGGCGAAGGCGACCAACCGACGCCGCGTTTCATTTGCGACGCCGCGATGAAGGGCCTGCACGCGGGGGAAACATTCTATACCTGGCAGCGCGGCATCCCGCCCCTGCGCGAGGCGCTCGGCGATTATTTGAGCGCGCTGCACAATGTCCATGTCGACCGCGAGCGCGTGTTCGTGACAGTCGGCGGCATGCAGGCGATCATGAATACGGTGCAAATGCTTTTCGGACATGGCGACGAAGCCGTGATACCGACGCCCGTTTGGCCGAACGTCTTTCACGCCGTCCAGGTCTGCGGCGCCAAATCCGTGCAGGTCCCGCTGACGCTCGAGGACGGTCGATGGAGCCTCGATCTCGATCGATTTTTCGCCGCCTGCGGCCCGCGTACACGTTTCCTCTTCATCAATTCACTGGGCAACCCGACCGGCTGGGTGATGCCGCGCGAGGACATGATCCAGGTCCGCGACTTCGCCCGCGAACATGGCCTGTGGATCGTCGCCGACGAGGTCTATACGCGGTTTTATTATGACCGCGATACCGCGCCGTCGTTCCTTGAGATCATGGACCCGAATGAACGGCTTATCGTGGTCAGCACCTTCTCGAAGAACTGGGCGATGTCGGGCTGGCGCATCGGCTGGCTGGTGGCGCCGGTCGAGCTGGGTCAAGTCTACGAAAGCCTGATCCAGTACAACACGTCCGGCGTGCCGGGGTTCCTTCAGCGCGGCGCGGTGACGGCGATCCGAGACGGCGAACCCTTCGTCGCCGAGACCATTGCCCGCAGCCGCGCCGGCCGCGACCTGGTGTGCCGGCGCCTGCGTGAGTTTCCGCGGCTCCGCTTCGCCGAGCCCGACGGCGCGTTCTATCTGTTCTTCGCCGTCGACGGCGAGCCGGACGCGCGCCGCCTGGCGTTGCGCCTGATCGACGATTGCGGTGTCGGCATGGCGCCGGGGACCGCTTTCGGCCCCGGCGGAGAGGAATATCTCCGTCTCTGCTTCGCCACCTCGGAGAAATTGCTTAACGAGGCCATTGACCGCCTCACGCCCCACTTTCGGTAATCTGCCCGGCGCCGATTCGTCATGTACGGGCGCCACGGCAAGGCGCTATAAAGTCCCTGTCATCTCCGTATCCAAGCCGCCCTGGCGCATCGCCCGGACCAGATGGGTAGATCCATGATTCCACGCTATAGCCGGCCCGAAATGGCGAATATTTGGGAGCCGGAGAACAGGTTTCGTATTTGGTTTGAGATCGAGGCCCATGCCTGCGATGCCCAGGCGGCATTGGGCGTGATCCCGAAGGAGGCCGCGGCGGCGGTCTGGCAACGGGGCAAATTCGACGTCGCGCGAATCGACGAGATCGAACGCGAGACGCGGCACGACGTCATCGCGTTCCTGACCAACCTAGCCGAACATGTTGGACCCGAGGCGCGCTTCGTCCATCAGGGGATGACATCGTCGGATGTGCTCGACACCTGTTTGGCGGTGCAGCTGAGCCAAGCCGCGGACCTGCTGATGGCCGACCTGGACGGGCTGCTGGCGGCCCTGGAGGACCGGGCGCGCGAGCACAAGGATAGCGTCTGTATCGGACGCAGCCATGGTATCCATGCCGAGCCTACGACCTTCGGGCTCAAGCTCGCCGGTCACTATGCCGAGTTCGCCCGCAATCGCGAGCGGCTGTCCGCGGCGCGGAGCGAAATCGCGACCTGCGCGATCTCCGGCGCGGTCGGCACCTTCGCCAATGTCGACCCCGCGGTCGAGGCCCATGTGGCGGAGAAACTCGGCCTTGGCGTCGAGCCGGTCTCGACCCAGGTCATTCCCCGCGACCGTCATGCCCAATTCTTCGCGACCCTCGGCGTGATTGCCGGCGGCGTCGAGCGCCTGGCGATGGAAATCCGCCATCTACAGCGCACCGAAGTGCGTGAAGCGGAGGAGTATTTTGCCCCCGGCCAGAAGGGTTCGTCGGCGATGCCGCACAAGCGAAATCCGATCCTGTCGGAAAACCTGACCGGACTCGCACGGCTGGTGCGCGGGGCGGTCGTCCCGGCGCTCGAGAATATCGCCCTCTGGCACGAGCGCGACATCTCCCACTCCTCGGTCGAGCGCGTGATCGCCCCCGATGCCACGATCGCCCTCGATTTCGCTTTGGTACGCCTGACCGGTTTGATCGAGAAGCTCGTGGTCTACCCGGATGCCATGAAGGCCAATCTGGACGCCCTGCGCGGCCTCGTCCATTCACAGCGCGTGCTGCTGGCACTGACCCAGGCCGGGATGAGCCGCGAGGACGCCTACGAAGCCGTCCAACGCAACGCGGCCAAGGTCTGGGACGACGGAGCGGATTTTCTGTCGGCGCTCAAGGCGGATGCCGACGTCACGACGCGCCTCGACGACGCGGCGCTGGAGGCCCTGTTCGACCTCGCCTATGACACCCGCCACACCGCCGCGATCTTCGCGCGCGTTTTCGGCGACGACTAGGGAATCAGGCGCTCTAGACCCGATATCGGTACATGCGTAAGAGGTCGGAGGGCGCCACGAACAATGTTTCGGCATTGGAAAACCCGACCTCCCGTCCCAATGCCAGCCAATTCGGCGCGGTCTCGACGAGGTCGCAGGTCCGCACATGGGTCACCACCGCATCGACCTCATCCCGGCTCAGTGCATCCCAGGTCCCTTTGGCAAGGCGCTCGTAGCGGTCGGCGTAGGCATCCATGTCTTCGCCCTCCCGCATCGCCGGTTCATACATGACGAGTTGCCCGTCGCCACCGAGCATGGTGCGAATTTCGCCCATCAAGACCAGCTTCTCGGGAGTTGGAAGATGGTGCAGGGACAAACCGATCCACACGATGTCGGCAGGCTCGGGGCGCTCTCGCATCGCTTCGATGTAGTCACCGTGCTCGAGTTCGACCTCGCAGTCGAGAGCGTCGAGGTTGTCGGCGGCCATATCCAGGGCCGGCGGCGCCAAATCGACGCCGTGATAATGCGCGATCCGCGTTCCCTTCAGGACCGAGACCACACCGCTGGCATCCCCGCACGCGAGATCGAGAAACCGGAACGGTTTGACGAATTCGCGGGCCAGAATACCGTGCAGGATGCCGTAGACTTCGGCGCTCGCGAGATAGTCGTTGACCACAAGTTTGCGGTAGAGATCCCATTGGTTCCGGAACAAGCCGAGGGCGTCCTCGTCGAGAACGTCCCCGATCGGCTCGCCGTGGTGGATATTGACCATCTTGGTAGGACTCCGTTCGGTTTGGTTGATACAGGCAGTCTAGGCACGAACCTTAGATACTCGCCGGCTAACTCCCAAGCCAACGCACCGCCGCTCGATCGAGCTGCGGCCAGCGCCGCGACCAGGCGGCCAAAACGACAGCGGCGAAGGCAATCAGAAACGGCTCGATCGGGAAGCGATAGCGGATCGACGCGATCGTAACGATGTGAACCAGGGTAAGGTACGCCGTGAACAGCAGGACCGGGGACAGTGGGCGCCAGCGTCCCTTTGCATGAGCGATCAGGAACCAGACGGCAAGCGCCAGTACGGCGCCGTAGCTCAGTAACGACGCGATGATCGTCGCCGCGCCTTGATAGGCGGCGGCGTACGGCCAAAGGCGCCAGAACCGCACCAGTTTGACACCCATCATCTCGACGGACCGCCCCGGATTGTCCCGGATATAGGCGCGCGCCGCATCATGCGCGGCGGCATTGCGTGCGACGGGGTCGGGATTTTCACTATCGATCGCGGCCATATCGACGTCGACGCCATGGATGCCGCCGCCGCTGCGGTTCATCGGATTGTTGCCGCTATAGAAGACGATACCGTCGCCCAGGCTAAGACGGACGAAGCTGCCGTAAGCCTGATAGTTGTGCACCCACCAAGGCATCATCAGGACGACATAGACCAACACATAAAGGGCAAGACGCCCGATGGCAAAGTTGACCGAATGGCGATGGACCCAACACGCAAACACGATGATCAAGACCGGCGCGAGAGGGTCGAGCGTGGGGCGCACCAGTATGGCGAGCACCAATAAGACCGCTCCCGCCGCATAGCGCTCGCGATACAGCAGCAGCAGTGCAGCGCAGAGCAGGACGGCAAAGGCGGTCTCGGTTAGGCCGACTACGGCATAGAAGATAAAATGCGGATACATGGCGGCGATGATGGCCGCGATCAGTGCCGCACGGCGGTCCTGGAAGAGGACCTGAACGAGCTGATAGATCAGCCAGATCAAGACCAGCGACAGCAGGATGTCGGCAAGCTGTTGGGTCAGCCCTTCACCCGTCAGCTGGGTCCACAGCGGGTAAAGAGGCATGTAACGAAAGTTATCGGTCTGTCCGCTAGCAACGAGCTCGCGACCCATTTCGCGATAGTGCCGCGCGTCGACAAAATCGGTCCGCCCGAAGACGACGAGACCGCCAAACCGGCACAGCAATCCGAAAGCAAGCACATGCCACAGCGTCAGGAATCCGCCCTTCGATACCTCTCCAGTCGGGCTCCCGGCACCGGTCGGGTCCAACCTGTCCTACCCTCCTCCGCTGGCGGCGGCGGCGTCAGTCTGTTGGCAATTCCTGCATGATTTGCTGGCGCGCTTCGGCCATCAACTCTTCCATCTTCTTGCGCAGTTGGTAGTCGGAGACGTCGGCCCCCTTGGCCTCGATATCCGCCATCACCTTGCGCACGACGTCCTCCTCACCCGGTTCCTCGAAATCGGCCTCGATGACCTCACGCGCGTAGGCCTCGGCAGAGGCGTCATCCATGCCGAACAGTTCACCGATCCAAAGACCGAGTAGCTTGTTCCGCCGCATCGTCACCTTGAACTTAAGCTCCTCGTCATGCTTGAACTTGGCTTCGAAATCCTTCTCGCGGTCGTTAAAGGTGGTCATTCCGATGTTCCTCTGCCAATTCACATAGACGCGCCGGCGGACGCGCCGCACCTTCTACGTCATATAGGTATCGGCATCAACGCCGGAAAGAGATGAATCAAAAGCACGGAGTGGCGAGCGTATGTGCACCGTTGTGATACTGCGGCGTCCGGACCACGCCTGGCCGTTGATCCTGGCCGCCAACCGCGACGAGATGCTGAACCGCCCTTGGCGGCCGCCGGCGCGACACTGGCCGGACCGGGAGGACGTGGTGGCGGGGCTCGACGAGACCGCCGGCGGCACCTGGCTCGGGCTCAACGATCATGGCGTGGTGGCGGCGATCCTCAACCGGCGGGGTTCGCTCGGTCCGGCGCCGGGCATGCGGACCCGCGGCGAGCTGGTGCTCGAGGCCCTCGACCACGCCGACGCGGCCAGCGCGGCGACCGCGTTGGCCGATCTGGCGGCCGCCAGCTACCGGCCCTTCAACATGGTCGTCGCCGACAACCGCGACGCCTTCTGGCTCGCCAACCGGGACCAACGCGAGGTCGCCGTGACCGAGATACCGGTCGGGACCAGCCTGCTCACCGCTTGGGATCTCAACGACACCGAGTCGGGGCGGATCGAACGTTTTCTGCCGCTGTTCCGGGATGCTGCTCCGCCCGACCCGGAAACCGGCGAGTGGCAGGATTGGGTGGTGCTGATGAGCGGCCGCGACGGTGGTGGCGACGACGACAACCGCGAATTTTCGATGAATGTCGTCACCGATTTCGGCTTTGGCACCTCGTCGAGCTCACTGATCGCCTTGCCCGCCCCGGCGGCCACCCCAATCGACCCGGTGTGGCTGTTCGCCGCCGGTCGGCCGGACGAGGCACCGTTCGAACCGGTACAATAGCTAAGCAGCGTCGCCGGCGTGCAGTATGGCCCGATCGATATAGAGCGCTTCCCATCCGGCCGGCAAATCGAGCGACAAAGGGGCCGCCGCAAGCAGGACGAATTCGGGCGCCGGCCCCAGCACCATCTGTTTCCGCCACACGCTGACGGTGCCGGGCACCTGGGCCGCGATCGCCTCGAGCGGCGCCTCATATCGAATGCCGCGGGGCCGCTTCAGCCATGCGGCGCGGGTCAAGGTCGTCGGGCCGGGATTGCCGAGGACATGGTAATAAATCCCGCCATGGCCGATCTCGGTCTTGCTCGAGACACCGGCGTGAACCTCCCACATGGATTCGTCTACAGCCATATCATTCAGCGGATCAAACGCAGCCGACGACTCGACGAAATTCCAATCCTCGTAACCGGGGAGCCCGTCGAGCCACGGCGTCTCGCCGATTCGGTACGTGGCGGAGCCGCGAAAACCGACGCAGTTTCGTTGCACGAGTTGACGGTGAAAGTCGACGAGCGCCTGCTCGTATATCTCTCGCTCGATCGCCGCCTGGGGGCGGTGCCAGAAAACATAGGCCGACATCGGGTCCCTAACCTTTCCTACTATTTCGCCCGTTCGCGCTGTGCGTCGCCGCCACTGCCATAGGCTTGCAGATCGAATTGAGGGCCACGGGCCCCGCCGACCGCCGGCGGTGTCGGCCTATACTGGACGGGTGGCCCTTCTCCACGCGCCTTGCGGGCGCGCGCCTGATCCGGAGATTCGGCCCCCGCCATGGCGGCCAACGCGGCCTTGCGGTCGACCGGCTGCGGATTGGTATCGTTCGGTACCGGCATCATATTGGCGGGATAGAGCGCCATTTTCTGCTTGGCCGGATCGATATTCTGCGTGATGTCGATATCGCGGCGGTTGATCCCGTGGACCGGCTCGACGCAGATGCCATCGATGATCTCGAGATCCAGCCACCACTTCTTGACCGGGTTCCGTTTGCCGTGGCCGAGCGCGTCGTCGAGCTTGACCGCGACCGGCACCATCAGCGGCTTGAGCCACATGGCATTGACGCCGAGCCAACTCGCCATTCGTACCGCCAGCGGCCCGTCCGCGGTCACGACCTTGTTGAGCGGGCACGTCTTCATGCAGCGCCCACAGGCCGATCCCTTGGCATTGGTCAGCCGATAACGGGCGCAGCGTTCGACGTCCGGTTTCCACATCTCGTAGCCGTTGAACATGATCTTGGCGCCGAGTGATATGGCGTCGCACGGGCATTCCCGGGCGCATTTGCGGCAATTCCCGCAGAAATATTGCAGCCCGAAATCGATCGGCCGATCGGGCTCCAGTGGCATATCCGTGGTCAACACCACCGACTTGAAACGCGGGCCGACATAGGGGTTGAGCACCAACTCGCCGATCCGGCTCAGCTCGCCGAGACCGGCCTGGAGAATGAGCGGGATGTGGAGCACGTCGCTGTCGACATTGGTCTGCGAGCGCGCCGGAAAGCCGACCCGCCGCACCACATCGCCCATGATCCCGGCGATCTCCGCGCCGCGCAGATAGGCCCGCATCGATTGTGCCCCGGAGATCCAATCGTCGCCGCTGGCGCCCTCCATGGTATCGTATTCCTGATCGATCAGCATGACCACGGCATAGCGGTGATAGGGCTCGACTGGGTCCCCATCACCATTATGGGAATACCAGGTGTGGGCGGGGATTTCACAGATCCCGGTGAGGTCGGCGCCGAGATGGTAGGAGAGCGATTTGATCGCCCGCGCGTTGGCCGCCGGATCACGGTAGAGCCCGGTATCGACGTCGGCGGCCTCGCCACCCTGATACGCGACCATCGACCGCATCGGGGCCATCATGCCGCTGGTATGGGGCTGCTTGAACGAGAACCGGTTGCGTTCCTTTTGCGCCTTGGCACCAAGATCGCCGCGCAGTGCCCGGTCGAAAAACGACGCCCGCTTCGGCACCCGCGGCACTTCGTCGTCGAATATCAGCGTGGTCGGCCGGTCGACCCGCCTGACTTGCTCCATCGGGTAGCGGCTGAGATGTGTCGCCCGCCTCGACCGCCGATTCCATTCGCGGCCCGAAGTGGCGCCATTGATCCCCCACCAGTAGCGTAAACCCTTGGCCTCGAGCGCGGCGGCGGCGAGCGGGCGGTCGGCGGCCAGTTCGTAGGTCGTGGTCACGACCGCCAGCTCGAAACCGCCATCGATAAAGGCATTGCGAACACCGTCCCCATCGCGCCGGACCAACCCGGCGAGGACGGCGAGACGCCTCTCATCGACCGAAGTCCGGCCGGCGAAATGGGCATCGGCGGAAAACCCCAGCCGGCGCACTAGGCGTGCCATGCAGACCGCGATCTCCGCCGCCCGCATGGCGGCGACTTCCGACATCGCCGGCACGATCCAGTCACGGGCAAGATTGTCGGTCTCCGGCACCCGTTCGTGGGCGACCAGAATGACGACCGCGAAACCATGGTCGGGCGGCGGCTCTCCGCGACGCCACGCGGCCGGCGGAATTTCGCAAATCCCGACCTGGGAGGCATTCATGAAGTACGCGTAGCCCTTGAGGTCGGCAGCGCGGTCGCCGAGCTGATCCGGCACCGGGGCCACTATTGGAGCGACATTGCCGGCCGCCAGTTCGTCGAACCGCTCGCGGTAGGTTCGCGCCGCACGGCCGAGCGGGCCGATCGGTTCCGGCGGCGTTTCGGCCTGGGAAAGCGGCGGACGCGCGGCTTCGACGGCGAAAACACCATCGTCGGTCGGCAGCACCTCGAGGGGATAGGACCCGAGGTGATAAGGCCTGGAGTCGGCTGCGGTCTTGAAGAACATATGCCGTGCCTCCGCTGAAACTCTGCTTCGGCATCATAGCGCATTTCGAGGCCTGGCCATGACCTCGCCGAACACTGTCTTGGTCGCCCTTCATTCCGCGAATGGCGGGGCGAACCCCCATATACCAATTGCAATTAAGCACGGCACAATCAGAACCGCGGACGATACGGAGCGCTCCGACGGTGAGGCGGCAATGATGATTCGAATCAAGACCAAGAACGCCGCTGCCGCGCCAAGGAAGAGCGACTCGATGAGATTGGCGATCGTTTTTCCGCTGTCGTCATACAAGAGCAGGCACAGCCAAACGCCGTACGGAACAACGACAATCGCATAGTCGGTGGCGAGCAGTTTGACCCGCTTCCATCCGACCAACAACGCGATTCCACCGAACACGCAAACAGGGGCAAAATACATCACCCAGGTCAGAGCGACGGTCTTGGCGAGATTCGGTACCTCCGACAGCATGGGCCATCACATCCATGTTGACACATCATGCTACCATTCGAGGTTGCAAAACGGCGGAAAATACTCGGCCACCGGCTAGGTGCACGCTTTTTCACCTGGGGTCTATTCCTGCAACGCGGTGGCGGAAATTTGCTCGCGTTCTTGATACCTGCAGTATTGGCCTACGATAGAGAACACCACCATTTCGGATTGAACGAGACGTTGCGGCAGCGACGGGTACCGAGTGGACATCTGGAACCAATCGGCTACGACGTAAGACTCGTCTTGGGCGGCGCTTGACATCGCTTCGAAAGGCATAGGACTTTGGTACCCTGGAGACGTGCACTATGCCGGTCGACTACGATATCATCGTCAGGGGCAACAACCTCAGTTTCGAGGGCGGCTTCTTTGGGCTCGCGAACGCGACCCTGGTGATGTCGACGGACGGTCCGGTGCTGTTCGACACTGGTCACTACTGCAACCAGCCGGCATTGCTCGCCGGGCTTGCCCGTCACAGCATGACCCCAGGCGACATTCGCGCCGTCTTCCTCTCGCATCTGCACTTCGACCACTGCAACAACATCCACCTGTTCCCCGGCGCCCGCGTCTATGTGAGCCGCCGGGAATGGGACTATGCGGCGGCTCCCCACGGGGACGACCCCTTCATCCCGTGGCTGATCCGCGACCAGTTGCAGAAATACGATCTCGAATTGATCGACGGCGAGGGGCGGATTGGCGACGGCATGCACTATCTCCCCGCTCCTGGCCACACGCCGGGCAGCTTTGCCCTGGTCCTCGAGACCGACAAATCGGGGCGGGTGGTCCTCGCCGGTGACGCCATCAAATATGCCAAGGAGGCGATCACCCGCCGCTGCGACATGGCTTTCGATACCGTGGCTCGAGGCACGGAATCCATCGAGCGGCTGCTCGCCATGGCCGATCGCATCGTGCCCGGCCATTTTCCCGAACTGGTTCGCCGCGACGGCGTATTCACGTGGGACGAACCGGCCGAGCTCACGTTGCGCATTCGTTGAGTGAGGCCGCGGCTACGGGCATGCACGTTGGGCGGCCGAGAAAACATTGGGAAACACATGGACGCCTGTTCCGCGCCGGTCCATCGCGTTTTCGTGATTTTGCACCTGGATCGGCACAGGCCAGAGTCCGTCCTTTGAAGCCCAACGGTTCAATGGCTCGAGCGTCGGTCTTTCGCGGCAGTATTAGCAGCGCCCACAACACCCCGTTACGGTTCGGAACAACGCAATGACCAAGGCCCGAAATCTCGGACTTCAGATTGCGATTGCATTCCCCATGGCCGCCGCATCGATCGGTATCTGGCTATGGTGGGGGGACGGCGGCATCGCGGCGCCCGCCGCTGCTGCCAACGCCGACAAGATTCTCATCCTGTTCAATCACGGATCGACCAATAATACCAAATCCCGTTGATCATGACCTATGTGCCCATTGCCTGTGTCCGATCGACATGATTTTCCAGGGCTGATCGATGAGCTTGTTCCAGGCGTCACAGCAGTGGTCGACGATGTCGTCGTATGAGTTGAAGACGCGG
>JAAEOK010000027.1 GCA_024244705.1 Alphaproteobacteria bacterium | reverse complement strand
TTGGAGGTTTTTCGATGCAGGCCGCTACGCGACGGCGGTCGCTGGAGCTGTGTCGGCCTGCGTTGGAAAACCTGGCAAGGAGGAAGCCGCGGGGGTCTCTCGCGACGGCTATGGGGAAAGCGTGCGGACGTCGGTCCCGTCGGTGGTCAGAGGCAGGATTTTACGCCTGCTCGAAGCCGGTTCTGCCCACTGCCGTGGCGTGATTGGCGGTACTCCAGCGGCTGCGCGTGGTGCCGTCGATGCGGTTCCAGTGATGGCATGATTGTGCGGCGCAGGCTGATGGGCTTGCGGACCGCTGGCCCGATCCGGATCGGCCTCGACGAAGGTGATAGCGCTGTCATCATGCGGCGGCCTTTCGCGGCGGTGCACGGGTCGTCGGGCGCTCGCCGCGCTTGAAGATCTCGACGATCCGCATTGGCCCGCCGCAGTCCGGGCAGGGTTCTCGGAGGGTGAGCGGCAGGGCCGCGTCGGTGTCGAGCGCGTCGGCATCCACTGCCGGTTCGGCGCCGAGCAATCGGCGGATCGCCTCGATGTGGCGCCTGTGGCCGGCACTGGCGAGAAGCCCGTAGTGGCGGATGCGGTGGAACCCGTCGGGCAGGACATGGATCAGGAACCGACGGATGAACTCGCCCGTGGCCAGCCGCATGATTTTCTGACGGTCGCGGTCCTTGATGCGGTAGTCCTTCCAGCGGAACGCCACGGTCTCGGCATCGGCGCTGACGAGTCGGCTGTTCGAGATCGCGACCCGGTGGGTATAGCGGCTGAGATAGGCCAGCACGGCCTCCGGCCCGCCGAAGGGTGGTTTGGCATAGACCACCCATTCGATCTTGCGCAGCGGGGTCAACCAGGCGGCGAAGGCGTCAGCTCCGGCCAGTTCCTCCTGTTCGCCGAAGAACGCAAGCTTGCCTGCCCGATGCAGGGCCATCAGCCCTTCGAGGAACAGTCGGGACAGGACCTTCACCGGCAAGAAGAACCCCGGCCGACATCCGACCCACCGTGTGCCGTCCGAGGACAGCCCGCCGCCGGGGACGATCATGTGAACGTGGGGATGGTGCGTCAGCGCCGAGCCCCATGTGTGCAGCACGCTGGTCATGCCGATACGGGCGCCGAGCCGCTTGGGATCGGCCGCGATGGTGATCACCGTCTTGGCCGAGGCTTTGAACAGCAGTCCATAGATCGCCTCCTTGTTCCAATAGGCAATGCGGGCGATCTCGGCAGGCAAGGTGAAGACCACGTGGAAATATTCCACAGGCAGAAGATCCTCAGCGCGGGCGACCATCCAGTCCCGCGCTGCCGGTCCCTGGCATTTGGGGCAGTGCCGGTTCTTGCAGGAGTTATAGGCGATATGGTGATGCCCGCACTTGACGCAGGCGGCCACATGCCCACCGAGCGCTTGCGTGCGGCAGGCTTCGATCGCCGACATGACCTTGAGCTGGCTCAGACTGACATGTCCGGCATTGGCCCGCCGCCACGCGGGGCCATAGGCACGGAAGATGTCAGCGATCTCCAGCCTTGATCGGGCCACTTGGCCCGAGCGTCACTCCAATCCGCGTCGCAGCGTTGTGTCCCGAAGATTCTTCAGGGTCTCGAACGGACTCACCGTGTCGCGGATCATCCTGGTGGCGACATGGGTGTATCGGGCGGTGGTGCTCAGCTTGGCGTGACCGAGCAGGACCTGGATCACCCGCACATCAGTGTTGGACTCCAGCAGGTGCGTGGCGAAGCTGTGCCGCAAGGTGTGCAGGGTGGCAGGCCCGGCGATACCCGCCATGGTCTTTGCCGCGGTGAAGGCCCGGTTCAGCTGACGCGACGAGATAGGATTGATTCTGGGCCTACCCGGGAACAGCCAGCCCGCCGGCCGCGCCTCGCGCCAGTAATCGCGTAGCAACTCCAGTAGTCCGGGCGAGAGCATCACCTTGCGGTCCTTGCGTCCTTTGCCCTGCTCGACATGGATGAGCATCCGGTCACTGTCGATGTCGCCGAGCTTGAGAGCGCAGACCTCCGAGGCACGCAACCCGGCCCCGTAGCTGATGCTGAGTGCCGCGCGATACTTGAGCCCAGGCCCCGGGGCAGCCGCCAGCAGGTCGAACACTTCCTCGACGCTGAACACCACAGGCAGCTTCCGTGGCTGTCGCCGGAACTGCATGTACCGCTTCATCTCCTCGCGCCCCAGGTCGTGCCGAAAAAGAACCGAAGCGCCATGATGCGGGCATTGAACGTGGGCGGCGTGATGCCGGCGTCGGTCATATGGAGCTGATAGGCCCGCAGGTCATCCGGGCCGGCCGTATCCGGCGAGCGCTTTAAAAACCCGGCGAAGTCCTTGATGGCCCTGATATGCGCCTTCTGGGCTTTGTCGCCCATCCCGCGGATGCGCATGTCCTCGATCATCCGCTCGCGCAGCGGAGTGGTCTTCTCCTCCATGGGAACCTCCTGTCTGACGATTGAGAAGGTCCCAATCGTCAGACCGAAAAGCCCCATCAGAGAAGCACAACATTCACATCTACAAGTATCGGCCAGCCAAGAGCGCCAATGCCGCGAGAGCGGCTTCGTCC
>JAAEOK010000026.1 GCA_024244705.1 Alphaproteobacteria bacterium | reverse complement strand
TAGCTTCCTGCACTATATGCATAACTACCATTCGTGTTCCCTATCGTTCGGCCATAACCACTGTTGTTGTCACCACGGCGACCACCAAGATATCCCCTGCCACTCACGTCTATACTGCTCGTTGTGTCTATGGTCAGGGTACCGGTTATGTTTAGGTCTAGTGAATATTCTTCCGTTGTTGTTGTAGATGGATGCGTCAAAAGACTATTGTTTGTCAGTGTTAACGTATCTGACATTACACTAGCTACAACAATGGTAGAATTGTTCAGGGTATAGTCAGACGCATTTATGACTTTACCATGTACGGTTATTCCTCCATTACTTACAAATATCGGAAAGTTGGTTACCTCTATACTGTTTACGTCCAGCGTCCCATCTATCTCTAATCCATTCGCCGTGTTCGGGCTTAAGACCTTCATGTCATCATCCGTCTGCACCCTGGCAAGACCCCTTATATCCAGCTTGTCAAAGATATAAAGGCCCCGGTAGGGGCTGTCTTCTGAAGCGACCATTGTCATGTCGCCCTCATTAAGGTCTGTCGTAATCGTAGTCGCGTCGTTGCCTAGTATATTCATTACACTGTACTGAGCCGTATTCGGGTTAAGGTATATGCCCACAAGATCATCTGTTCCCCAGCCTCGTGTATCATCCGTCAGTGTGTCTGCAGTCAGGCCAGTAGACGTTCCCGTGCCCACCGATACCAGCGGCGTTGAGTAACCTGTCGTTCCAATATTATTATTATCCACTATCAGATCTCCATACGTCTGTGTGGATGATTTTGTGTATATGGTGCCGGCTCCGCCATGGGCACTACTTCCTGTACCTCCATGTGCAGTGATATTCGTCGAGTCAAAGCCTGATATATCATCATAGTAG
>JAAEOK010000025.1 GCA_024244705.1 Alphaproteobacteria bacterium | reverse complement strand
GGCTCAGGACCACCAAGACCAAGGGCTGCCTCAGTCGCAAGACCGCGCTCGCCATGGTCTTCAAACTGCTGTTGAGCGCCAGGAAGAAATGGCGCAGGCTCGATGGATCAAACCACCTCGACGAGGTCATCCAAGGAGTGACATTCAAGGACGGTATCAAGCAAATCCAAACCGCCGCCTGACCACGCCGTCACCAACTTTCGGGCATAGCTCGCAATCGCAGGACAATCATTCAACGAGATCCTCCCGTGGGGCCAGCAACGACGCGTGACAGAAAATGTTAGCCGAAAACATTAGCACTCGCGATTGTTGAGCACGATCTACTCCGATGTCTCAGTTGGATTCGTAACCTCTGTCAATTGCTCGATTGCAAGCTCTACGTGCTCAAGCGCCGGCTTTACATGCCGGCGGCAATTGGGCGGGACAGATTCGAGAAAACGGTTGGCTTCGTGAAGCTGGGCGCGGGCAGCGGCAATTATGTCCATGTGACATACCCCTTGTGTCTCCCCATCATCGGCAATAGCCCGGAAAGGGCAGACGTTTTAAGCTGGGATTTCTAGCTCTTCGTATCTGCCGCCAGAAAATCTAGGACAATCACGCGCCAATCCTGCAGCGATAGTCAACGCGCCAATATCCTCACCATCGGGGAAGCAGTTGCCGATGTAACGGTCATAGCTGCGCTCGCCGGTAAGCTCGCAACGCACTTCCTTGCCGCTCACCAGATCCACCATGAAATACTTTGATTCGCGGCCGTATCGTTCTTTGAGCTCCGGCGCAGCCACGCCCTCAAATCGGATTGGAACGCCGTCTACCTCGATCGTGTCGCCGTCGCGGACGTGCGTGACCGTGCCCGTGATAACGTCCGTGTCCCAAAGGAATCCTTCGCTTCCATAATTATTCCAAATCAGGATTCCGATCAGGGCAGAGATGCCGGCCCAAACGAAGAGAAATGACGCGGGGGAGCCGGCGAACATTCGCTTGGGCTTCGAGTCCCGTTGAGAATTTTTCCTGCGCCAGCGGCTCGGCTTTGGCGTTGCCCCCGATACTAGCCGAAGATGTTTTTTGCGCCTGCCACGCAATTTCATCGATGGCCCCCATAGAAGGCCTTGGCGGCCTGATGCAGCAAGTGGCTGATTGATCGACAGTCGGCGAACGAAAGCATGACAAAACCACCGGTCATCGATTTTCAAGCGCCCAAGATTTCAAAGCATCGGCGACGCGGGGCGTCGTACCGAAACGGCCCTGCAATATATTTACGAGCTGAGGCCTCGAAATCCGTAATTCCCGAGCCAAGTCGGCACCAAGCACACGCCGACCCCGCATCTCGTCACGCAAGAACCGCCGCACATCTAACGGAGCAATTCCCGAAGACCACGACCCAAGATGCTTGGGGACGGGACGCCCACCGAAGAGATCGGAACCACCGACAGACACCACCACAACCAACCCCGGGGCCATATGTGGGACGGATTCGTAATTAGTCATTGAAATCACAGGGTTTTCCGAACCAATCTGGTCATGCCATGCGGCCTCCATTTCCTCCCTCAAATAACCGGCGTACCGCTCATCGGTTATGAAGCTGTCGTGAATCGGCAAGACAACCACTCCGCGACGTCGCATTGACCGCAAGATCGATGTAACCAACTCTGAGTCCTCTCTCATCAGGAGAATGCCCTGGTCCTTATGGAAGCGGTATGCAACGGGTGCATGACGGCGCATTATGTCCGCGATGAGTTTCCGCGCTCGCGCATGTGCCCCAGGCCCTGTCAGAGCGACGGAACCGTCTCGGTGGTCGCAAATCACCGCAACCGCCTCGTATTCGTTACGAGCGTTGATTAGCGCCATCACCGCTCGTTTCACCAAATCCCTTGGCCAATCTCCGATCAAGTAGGGATCTTCGCCTCCCAGCGTCACGCCCGCTAGGGCATAGAGCATCCGAAGGTGCTGCGCGCCATAGTCAAGCTCGACTGTGGACTCGCCGTTAATTGTCAAACACTGCCTCAGCGTTCTAGGTACCCCTTGCCACCACGGGCCATAAAGTCGTCCGTGAAAGGCGAAAGAACGGCGGCTGAAAATCCGGTGCATCAAATCGACAGCCTGATTCAGCCTTGCATCTCCAACGCGCAGTAAAGGACCTGCACGGGATGCATCTCCCACCGGTAGGTCTATGTCAGCGGACCGAAGGGTCTCGTTGATTGCACGCATCTCACGCCGCATGGCTTCGGAACGACGCGTGTCGTCATAGTCGATTAGGCTACCGTCAGAATCCTTCAGACGGATCACCTCACCAGGATTATAGATCACTGTCGGTGCTCTACCCGGTGGGACGACCAGGCCGGGTCGAGCGGCCTCCAACAGCTGCGATGTCGCGCGAAGACGAGATTGTTGGCCGCGAGACCCCGGGACCGCAACTTGGCTATGAAGCAACCCTATGCCTGCCAGTTCATCAATGGCAGAGGGAACCGTCACTCGGGTGAAGGCTGACCCTCTGTAACGCTTTCCCTTGGCCCACCAATCATTGCGGCGGGAATAACTGATCCAACGATCCGGCTCGCCGATCCCGGTCAGGGCTGCATCAAGAATAATGGCGCGACGTGCCGCATCATGATTGCGGGAACGGGGTTCGGGCAAATCGAGATCGTCTATCCAAGTCTCGTCAACTGCCCGCCAGTGGAACGACAGCGGTTTGTCGCGCCCGATCATCGGTATCCCGGCCCATAAGGCGGGTGAACCTCTGGGAGGCGATCGACAACCGCCTCGATGTCTGGATCAAGGTCGCCGACGAGACGCCGTATCTCGCGTTTTGGAACGGTCCGTGTGGTACAGAAGGAGCGTCCTCGCCAACCAGACGTCTTGGTCGTCCTGCGGCCCTTGGGGACCGCTAGGATCCATTGCAGCGGGTCAAATTCGAAGCGCCATCTGTCGGATAGCCGGATCGGAAATGTCAGATGCGATCCGGCTACCGGTGATGTTCCCGAACTCTGAGCGACGCCGTGGTGGGACAGTCGCTTCGGAAAACTATGGGAAACTATGGGACTGCAGGCTGTCCCACTCTTGTCTAAACTTTTGAAACTATTGCATTCTGGCGCCCTGTCCCTGGGCACCATTTTCTACCTGCATTAACCGGTTCGCATTTCCAATCCCCGTGCCCTGTGTCGGTTCGTGTGCCGACCGCAGGTCTGATCGGCAACGCTGGCAATAATTATCATCGCTGAACATCACGGTCGTGGACGATCCGTCACGATTGACAGCGAAACTTTCAACGTCATCCGAGGTATTTCAGTTTCGCGATAAGTCCGGTCATTTTCACCGGACGTAGGAGGCATGAATTCCGCTCGCTCCGCAGATTAGTCTCTTGGCAGAGGGAGAAAGACATTGGCATGCCGGCTTGCTTCCACACTTGCTGCCGATGTGATCAGGGACCCGGTGCAAGGAAATGAGCGGCTGAGCGAGGAGAACATTATGCTGAGATTTATTTTTGTTTCCGTCGTCGTCCTGGTCGCGCAGGTGACCCAATCGTTTGCTTCGGAGGGTCCGGATTTGACGGTGACTTGGATGGTGAAGGTTGAAGGAGTCAAACTGCAAAAGAGTTTGGGATCTGCGCCCCAAGACATCGATGCCGGACCACAAAAGACAGGGGCGTTCGAATTCGACTTGACGGTCATTATAGATCGTCAAGAGGGCCACGGCTTTTCCGGAATGAAGACATCGGCGAGAACATCTGAGCCAATTTCTGGGGTGTTGGACTTTGATAACACTCGTGTGTTCATGGTCGACAATGATGGAACAACAACCTGCACCTTGGTGTCGCCGGTTGAGATGAACTGCGTTTATCTTGAGGTCAACGCGGTTAACTCGATCGCCGCGCGCTCCGTATATATCCGCCAGGATTAGCGCGGCGGCACCTGTGCGTCGAGCGGCGCTCTAGAGTCAGCGCCCGCTGGGACGTCACCCGGGTAGAATGTCCCGCACACCGACTGGGATTAGTCCGCTACCTTGCTGCCGCCAACAGCCCCGGATACGGAAAGGACATAAACAACCCACGGTGGTATCTGTCGTTCACTTATCCAAGGGCCCGGGTCGTCGTCATGGGCAAGCGGCCGGTGAATTTCCAGAGGTTGTAGACCCACCGCTTCGAAATTACGCCGATAGTCTTCGTCTTTCCACAAGATGTCGATGACTGGCTGGACCATGTGATCGCGATAGTAGGCCGGCACGGGATCGCCGCTTTTGGCATTCGCATTCTCGGGAAAGGCCGCCATTGAGAAAGACACCCACTCGTGCAGGTAAAGGGCTTCGGTGGGTTCGATGACAATGAGGCGGCCATTGGGCGCTAGCAAATTCCTCAATTCGGTCAGTATTGCCTGTATCTCGATCGACGTCGTCGCGCTGGCCAAGGGAAAAGCGCTGAGGATGAGATCGAAGGAACGGCCCGACAGGCAGCTGAGATCTGCGTCGCCGACAAGCAAATATTCTCCTTCGGGGTCATGCCGCAATGCATTTGTCAACATGGCCTGAGATATGTCGACACCGATTGTGTCAAACCCGAGCGACTTCAAAAATCGGGTTGAACGACCACATCCACAGGCAAAATCGAGGGCCGACTTGCCCGTTACAAGGCGGGCGACGATGTCTGGTAGGTCCCGAAAAGCGAGTAGGTAGGTCCCGGCATACTCCAGGCCGTCATAGAAATCGGCGATATCACTATCGCCATAGGTATCGGCTCCGAGCACCGTCAAGTTCTTTGTCAAGCGCACCTCTATCTCGACGTCTTTTGGTCGTGCCAATCACGCAATAGAAAAACCGCGTAACCCGTCTCGACGAAGACCGGCCCGACGGCGCCGATCCCTCTCGCTCCAGACTACGGCCTACTGCCCGACCACGCCGCAGGCGACGCGGGAACCGCCACCGCCGAGCGGTTTCGGAATGTCCGAATAATTGTCGCCGCCGGAATGAATGACGATGGCGCGGCCGACCAGATCGGCGGTGGTCAGGCGCGGCGCCCGCATCACCCGGCTCGCGGTGCCGTCGGCACCGACATAGAGCACCGGCAAGTCGCCGAGATGCCCGTCCCGGTTGGGGCCGAGATGGGCGCCGGTCTGCTGCGGGTCGAAATGGCTCCCGGCCGCCCCGCCGGGCACTATCGTGCCGTCGCCCTTTTCGGCGACCCCGCAGTCCGGGTTCTGATGCACGTGCGTGCCGTGCTGGCCTTCGCTCAGACCGCGCAAATTGGGCACGATCCGCAGGCCGTTGACGGTATCCTGGAAATTCAAGAACCCGACGATATCGCCGACGCCGCCTTGGTTGACTTCGTACATGGTCACGAAAACCGTCGCCGCCGGCGCCGATTGCGGCGCCAGCATGACGCCCAGAGCGAGAGCTGCTAACATCCTCTTCATCGTATTCTCCCCGAAATCAAAAATCGGCCCGTTTGTTCGTCCGAGCCCTTGATACCCCATGATTTGCCTTCCATCGCCGAAGGTCAAAAGGAATCGCCCCGCCCGGCGCGGCGCCGCGGCGATCGTCGTTTCACATTGTCGCGAGGCGGCCTTCAATTTGGCCGGTTTGGCCCCACCTATCGGAAACAGCAACGACACAGGAGTCGGTCATGTATCGGATTATCCCCATGGTCGTGATGACGGGCCTCCTCGCCGCCTGCGGCACCTACGCGCCGCCGGGCAGCACCGCCGAATTCGGCGGCGGATATACCAACGGCTGCCAGAACGGTTACGAGGACGGGGGCCGGACGAACCATTGGGCGGTGTCGCGCGACGAGCTGCTGTACGGGGCCAACGCCGAGTACAAGGAAGGCTGGGACGCCGGCTACGCCGAGTGTTTCGATCGCGCGATCTCGAACCCCTATGGCGAGGGCGGCGCGCGGCCGTAGCGGGACTTACCGCGACGGCCGCGCCGGGTCAGCAGTATCGTCGTGAGAGGCCGCCGTCGTTTCGGGTGAAATCACGCCATCCCATCGCGTGACAGATGGGACATCGCCGCGATGTGCTCCGGTGACAAGCCGCAGCAACCGCCGACGATCTGCGTGCCCTGGTCGACCCATTCAGCCGCGTAGGCGGCGAAATCGGCGGGCGTGATGATATGCTCGAATTGCCAGTCGGGCATTTTGAAAAAACCCGAATCGGGATAAGCCATCAGCGGACCGTTGAACCGCCGGCTCAGGATCTGATTTGCCTCGGCGACAATATTCGACGGGCAATGCATAACGCCGGCCGCATCGAGCTCGGCCTCTGCGACGATTCGAGCGAAGTCGTCGAACGGCGTATCGTCGTGGGGCGAGAATCCGAGGATGGCGCCGTTGTCGCCGCGCCGCGCGGAAAGCCCAGCCCACACCGGCAGCGACGTCGTTCGTGCCGCCGCCAGCGCGGCCTCGATACGATCGGGAACGTACATCATTTCCAGAATGATCAGCTCACAACCGGACCCGGACAGGATCCCCGCCAGCTCTTCGAAAGCGTCAGCCATCCGGGCCCGGTCGGGCACGGCGCTCGGATCGTAGTCGTCGGTGCCGGCGATGACCGGGACCATGTGGGACAGCGACCCCGCCACGGCGACATGGCCCGCGTTCGCTTTCTCTCGCGCCGACAAGGCGGTCTCGACCGCAATCCGGTTGATCTCGGCAACCCGATCGCCGCAGCCCGCCGCTTCCAGCATGATCCGCGACGACGCGAACGTATTGGCGGTAATGATTTCGGCGCCGGCCGAGATGTAATCGAGATGGACCGCTTCGAGCATCGCGGTATGGGTCAACGTGGCGATACCGCACCACGCGTCATGGTTCATCGGCGCCCCCCGGCGCTGCAACTCGGTGCCGATGCCGCCGTCGAGAATCGCCACCCCGCCGCGATCGAGACGTTGCTTGAGTATTGCGTAGGTCATGCCTGTCGCCTCCCGGTCAGCGGCATGACTACACGATTGTACCGGGATCGGAAAGCAGCCGATTGATCGGTTTCTGAACGGCGCCGAGCGTACCGCGGAGCACCTGGTCCGGCGTGCATGGCGTCGCCGCCGCTTGCTTCGACACGGCGCATGACTAGACTCTCCCGATAATGTCAGCGCAAAACGCGGAAGCCGCATGAACATTGCAGAACTCTTGCACCGAACGGCGCGCCGATCGCCCGAGCGACCGGCCTTGGCACTGGGTCGGACGGTGCTGGCCAATTACGGCGAGTATGGTGCGCATGTCGCCGCCCTGGCCTATGCGCTGCGCCATAAATTCAGCCTCGATCCGGGCGATCGGGTGGCCCTGGTTATGGCCAACTGCCCGCAATACCTGGAGGTCATGTTCGCGGCCTGGCATGCCGGCCTGGTCGCCGTGCCGATCAATGCCAAGCTTCATCCGCGCGAATTCGAATACATCCTCGATCATTCCGGCGCACGCCTCTGTTTCGTTACCGCCAAGTTGGCAGACGCGATTTCGCCGCTGGTGGAGACGGTCGCCGGCTTGGAGGCGATGGTATCGGTCGACGATTCCGAATACCGGCAATTCGTGGCCGGCGAAACCGTAACGACGGCCGCGGTGGCCCCCGATGACGCGGCCTGGCTGTTCTATACCAGCGGGACCACCGGGCGGCCGAAGGGCGCGATCCTGAGCCATCGCAACCTCCATATGATGACGTTGAGCTATTTGGCCGATCTCGACCGCATCGCCGACCGGGACGCCATCATTCACGCCGCCCCCAAGTCGCACGGGTCGGGGATCTACAGCCTGCCCCATGTCGCCCGGGGTGCGGTTCAAGTGGCACCGGAGAGCGGCGGTTTCGAACCCGCCGAGATCGTCGACCTCATCGACGGGTACCCGGGCGCGACATTCTTCTTCGCCCCGACGATGGTCGTTCGATTGATGAACAGCGCCGTCGCCGCGAACGCGGATTTCGCCAATCTCAAATCGATCATCTATGGCGGCGGTCCGATGTACGCGGCCGATACGGTGAAGGCGCTCGCGTGCTTCGGGCCCAAGCTGATCCAGATCTATGGCCAGGGCGAATCACCGATGACGATCACCTATTTGTCGCTCGAGGCGCATCTCGACCGCGACCACCCGCGATACATGCATCGTTTGGCCTCGGTCGGCGTCGAGCGCACCGACGTCGAGGTCCGTGTCGTTGATCCCGAGGACCGCCCGCTGCCGCCTGACGAGGTCGGCGAGATCATCGTCCGTGGCGATGTGGTGATGAAAGGATACTGGCGAAATCCCGAGGCGACCCGGAACGCGCTGCGTGACGGCTGGCTATATACCGGCGACATGGGGTCGTTCGATGGGGACGGCTTCCTGACCCTCAAGGACCGCTCGAAGGATGTCATCATTTCCGGCGGCTCGAACATCTACCCGCGCGAGGTCGAGGAGGCGCTGCTGCTGCACCCGGGCGTGCTCGAAGCCTCCGTCGTCGGCCGGCCCCATCCGGAATGGGGCGAGGATGTCGTCGCCTTCGTCGTTGCGCGGCCGGGCGAGGAGGTGACAGAGGCGGCGCTCGACCGGCTCTGCCTCGACAATATCGCGCGTTTCAAGCGACCGAAGTCCTACCGCTTCGTCGACGACCTGCCGAAGAACAATTACGGCAAGGTCGTCAAGACCGAGCTGCGCAAGCACCTGGAGCCGGCCGGTGAAGATGGTGGGTGAAAGAAAAGGGCGGCCGCGAATTTCGCGGCCGCCCATCAGATTTAGAGCGTAGGGAGTATGGAAGCTGACTGTGACTTTCTCACAGTCCTGCCGCCTTGAATGTGACGGAACGCACACTAAAGCAAAAAAATACAAAAATTTTCTTACCCAATATATTTATCTAAAACATGAATTATTATATCACAATCCATTGTATCTAATTGATAAAATGTTCATTGTTAATTCGGACCTCCATTTTACCGTCCGCGAAACTCGATGCGCGCCGGCGTCCAATGATCACGCCGCCGGCTGCGACGCGTGCTCTCGGTCTCCGCGTCGAACGCGACCGGTCGTGGCGGTTGCGTGAAGCGGCCGGGATCGGCGAAGGCATTGATATTCAGCGTCGCATAGGCACCGTGGTCGTCCGTCATGATGGCGCCCAGGTAAACGCCGCAACGGCCGCAGGTGAGAAACTCGGCGGTACGGAGCGCGAAGGCGTAGCGCCGCAAGGACGGCCTGTCGTGGACGATAAACAGCGCCTCGCCATTGGGGTCGGAAACGGCCCGTGCGTTGTGCTTTCGGCAGAACGTGCATTGGCAGGCGCGAATGTCCGCCCGTGATGGATCGATGGACGTCGAATAACGGATCTCGATCGCGCCGCAATGGCAGCCGCCCGGTATCGTCATGACAAAGCCCTCCCGCGCCGCGGCAATAATTTCCAGTCCAGTCTGACGGCGATCGTCGCCACGGCAATGATTGCGACGCCTACCCATTGCAGGAATCCCAGTCGATGATCATAGACCACACCGTCGAGGATGACCGCGACGACAGGAAAGACGAACGACAGGATCGCGATCAGCGGCATCGATAGTCTCTGAAACGCCGCGTAGAGCAGCGCATACATGAGCCCGGTATGAACGATGCCGAGCGTGACCAGATAGGGCCAATGACCACCAGACGCCGGCACCTCCCAGGGCCTGGCGATCGGCAATAGCAGCACGGCGCCCAGGGCCACCTGCAGGAACGCGATCAATTCCGGCGCCAGTCCCGGCAGCCATTTGGCGAAGACGATGGTGCACGAATAGAGCGCCGTCGCCAGCAGCGCGAGGGCTATGCCGAGGGGGTAGTCGCCGGCGTACCCGACCGGCAGCCCGATGACCATGACCAGGCCGGCAAAGGCGGCCACGGTCCACATCATCTTGCGTCGCTGTACCGATTCGCCGAACGCAAGCATTCCCAGGAACAGGATGATGAACGGATTGACGTGATAGACGATGGTGGCGATCGAGATCGACGTCAGCCGGAAGGCCTCGAACAACAACACCCAGTTGGACACCAGGAACACGCCGCCGAGGGCGACCAGCGCCACGGTTCGTGGCCGCGTCCCCCGTATCTTGAACGAGCCCTGAAACAGGCAATAGAGGCCCAACGCGGCGGCACCGAACAGACAGCGGTAGAACACCACGACGAGGGGCGGGAGGCCGGATTCGACGACGAAAATACCGATGGTACCGGCGATCGTCATCGCCACAACCATCTCTATCGTGCCGCGGGCCGTATCGGATGTATTGCCCATGCCGCATCCATCGCCGTTGTTCGATTCGACGCTTGACAATAGAGCCGCACAAGTTATCATGAAAACAAATTTATCTGATCGATATAATCTAAAAATGAGATTTTTGATGACTCGCGATCTGGATCTCGACCTGTTGCGCGGATTCCTTGCCGTGGTCGATACCGGCGGATTCACCAAGGCCGCACGGCACCTCAACCGTGTTCAGTCGGCGGTCAGTACGCAAGTCCGCAAATTGGAAGAGATCACCGGCACGGTCCTGCTCGAACGCGGGCGCGGGCGATCGGTCGGCCTGACCGACGCCGGCGAGACCTTGGCGGGGCATGCGCGGCGCATGCTCGCCCTCAATGACGAGGCGCTGGCACGCTTCGGGCGCGGCGGTGTCTCCGGCGCCGTTCGTATCGGCACCACCGACACCTATGCCTACAACTACTTGCCGCGCGTGCTCTCGCTCTACGCCCAAAACAATCCTCGGGTCGAGCTCGAGGTTCATTGCAAGAGCAGCCGATTGCTGTTGCGTGCGCTCGATCGCGGCGAAATCGATTTCGCCTTGGTCACCCGACAACCGGAGCGCCACGACGGCGATATTGTACGGCGCGAGTCCTTGGTTTGGGCGATGGCTCGCGGTTATCGGATCGACCAGCAGGATCCGCTGCCGCTGGCCTTTATGCCGCGAGGATGTGCGTTCCGCGCCGCCGGTCTTGCCGCGCTCGACGGCGCCGGCCTGGCTTGGCGCCTGGCGTTCCGTAGCGAAGGGCCGGCCGGCGTCCTGGCCGGCGTGCGCGCCGGTATGGCGATGACCGTATTGCCGCGGAGTACGCTCGATGGTGGCTTGATGGTTGCGGACGCGGATTCGAACTTGCCGCAATTGGGCACGATCGACATCGCGGTCCACCGCCGCGCCGGCGCCGAATCGCCCGCCGCCGCCAAATTGATCGACGCGATTATTGCCGATCTGTCGGCGTTGCCGTCAGGCAACGAGGCCTAGCGCTCTAGAATTGCTCGTCGGCGAGGGCCATCACCGACCCGCCGCCGGTATCCACGATCGCCGCCAGGCTTGTCGTGTGCGGCAGCACGTATTCCGCATAATACCGCGCGGTTATCAGCTTGCCTTCGAGAAAGGCGCCGTCGCCGTTGGCCGCACCCAATGTGCGTTGAGCGGTCTCGGCCATGCGGCCCATCATCCAGCCGCCGGCAACGATGCCGAACAGTCTTAGAAACGGTACCGCGCCGGCCGCTGCGCGATTGGGGTCGGCCGAGAAAGTCTCGAGGACCGAGGTCACGGCCCGATCGAGATCGCCGACCGCGGTCGAGAGGCGCGTTCCCAAGGCGGATAGGTTGGCATCGGCGGAGGTCGCGAGGGTGTCGGCAAGCGACGTGACGCGCCCGAGGAAATGACGGGCCGCGTCGCCGCCGTCGCGGACGACCTTGCGGCCGAGCAGGTCGTTGGCCTGAATGCCGTTGGTGCCCTCGTAGATCGGACCAATGCGGATGTCGCGATAATGCTGGGCGGCGCCGGTTTCTTCGATAAAGCCCATGCCGCCGTGAATTTGGATGTTGGTCGAGGCCAGTTCGACGCCGAGATCGGTGAACCATGCCTTGACGATTGGGATCATGAGATCGACGAAGGATTGGGCCTCGCGGCGCTGTTCCGGATCGGGGTGGCGGTTGGCGCGATCGAGCGCCGCCGCGACCTCATAGGCCAGACCGCGCATGGCCTCGACATGGGCCTTCATGTCCATCAGCATGCGGCGTACGTCGGGATGATGGATGATCGTCACCGGCGTCGCGCTGGACCCGTCGACCGGCCGGCTTTGGACCCGTTCGCGGCCATAGGCCAATGCCTGCTGGTACGCGGATTCGCTGATCGCCAGGCCCTGTAAACCGACACCCAGGCGCTCGGTGTTCATCATCGTGAACATGTACTCGAGGCCGCGGCCTTCTTCGCCGATCAGGTAGCCGATCGCGCCGCCGTCGTCGCCGTAGGACATGACCGCCGTCGGGCTCGCGGCGATGCCGAGCTTGTGTTCGAGCGAGATGCATCGGAGGTCATTGCGGTCTCTCAGCTCTCCGTCCGGGCCGACGAGGAATTTGGGTACGATGAAGAGCGATATACCTTTGGTGCCGGCAGGTGCGTCGGGGGTCCGCGCCAGCACCATATGGATCACGTTCTCGGCCATGTCATGATCGCCATAGGTGATGAAAATCTTCTGGCCACTGATCAGATAGTGGTCGCCATTCGGAACCGCACGGGTCTTCAACGTGCCGAGATCGGTGCCCGACTGCGGCTCGGTCAGGTTCATCGTACCGGTCCACTCGCCGGAGACCATCTTGTGCAGGTAGATGGCCTTTTGCGGCTCCGACCCGTGCGCGGACAGCAACTCGGTCGCGCCGTGATTGAGAAGCGGGCACAGGCTGAATGCCATGTTGGCGGAATTCCACATTTCCGCTACGGGGATCGCGACCAGCCACGGTAAATCCTGGCCGCCATAATCGGGCGAGAATGGGACACCGTTCCAGCCGCCGTCGACGAACTGGCGGTAGGCGTCCTTGAAACCCTCCGGCGTGCGCACCACACCGTTCTCGAGGCGCGAGCCCTGCGTGTCGCCGGTCCGGTTGAGCGGTGCCAGCACGCCGCTCGAGAACTTGGCTGCTTCGTCGAGAATGGCGTCGACCAGATCGCCGCTCACCTCTTCGCATCCCGGCAGTTCGGCGACCCGCGACAGGCCGACGACGTCGTGGATGACGAATTTCATGTCCCTGATCGGTGCGCTGTAGGTCATGGCGTATTCCTGTCGTCCCGCGGTGTGCTAGAGGACCTTGTCCGGGTTGAGAATGTTGTTGGGATCCAAAAGTCCCTTCACCTTGGCCATCAAGTCAAGTTTCTCCGGCACGGCATAGTGCCGCAGTTCGGCACGCTTGAGTTGCCCGATGCCGTGTTCGGCGCTGATACTGCCGTCCATGTCGCGGACGATGTCGTGGACGATGCGATTGAAGCGGGCCCATTGGGCGAGGAAACCGGCCTTGTCCATGCCTTCCGGCTGGTTGACGTTGAAATGAATGTTGCCGTCGCCGACATGGCCGAACGGGATCGGGCGGCATCCCGGCATCTCGGCAAGGCAGGCGGCGGTGGCGGTGGCGATGAAGTCAGCCACCCGCGACACCGGCACCGAGACGTCGTGCTTGATGCTGCCGCCATCCATTTTTTGCCCTTCCGGCACGGCGTCGCGCAGGTGCCACAGGGCCCGCGCCTGGGTGTCGCTCTGGGCGATGGTGCCGTCGAGGATCAGCCCGTCGTCGATCGCCGCGGCGAGCAAACTTTCAGCCAACCGTTGGACGCCGCCGCCGTCGGCGGCCGAAGACAGTTCGACCAGCACGCAATGTTCGTAGGAACGCTCCAGCGGGTCGATCGTGGCGGGAACGTATTTCATCGCGATATCGATTCCGACGCGCGACAGATACTCGAAGGTGCTGACCGCGTCGCCGCTTGCCGAACGCATCCGGGCCAGCAATTCGATCACGCCGGGCAGATCGCGGACGGCGACGAACGCGGTGACCATTTCGCGCGGCTTCGGGTAGAGCTTCAGCACCGCCGCCGTAATGACGCCGAGCGTGCCCTCGGCGCCGATGAACAAGTGCTTCAGGTCGTACCCGGTATTGTCCTTGCGCAACTTGTTGAGCCCGTTCCAGACCGTCCCGTCGGCAAGGACAACCTCGAGACCCAGCGCGAGGTCGCGCGCATTGCCGTAACGCACCACATTGGTGCCGCCGGCATTGGTCGACAAATTGCCGCCGATCTCGCAGCTGCCCTCGGCGCCGAGGCTGAGCGGGAAGTATCGATCGGCATCGTCGGCGGCGCGTTGGATATCGGCCAGGATGCAGCCGGCCTCCGCGGTGAGCGTAAAGTTGTGCGCGTCGAGTTCGCGAATGCGGTCGAGGCGCGACAGATTGAGGATGATCTCGCAACCGTCGCCATGGGGCACGCCGCCGCCGACCAGGCCCGTGTTGCCGCCCTGGGGCACGATCGCCTGGCCGGCGTCGTTGCAGAGGGTCAGGATTTGCGAGACTTCCGACGTCGATGCCGGCTTGAGCATGACCGGCGTCCGCCCGACATAGAGGCCGCGCTGCTCGGTGAGATGGGGCGCCAGGGCGTCGGGGTCGGTCACCCATCCGGCCGGCCCGACAACGGCGTGGAGGCGCGCCGCGAGGCCTTCCGGCAGGTCTGTTTTGATCGCCGCACTGATCGCCATATTTTCAAGTTTCTCCAGCTACCACAGAGCTTTACAGAGAATAAGTAATCTCAAAAAATAAACCCGAGTACCGGCGCGAGCGATTGTCGCGCGATTCCCCGGGCGGTGCAAAGGTTGCGTTATGGCCGCTCCGTTACGCTCTCGGCGGCGCGGCGCAGCCGGTCGTTGATCGCCCGGCCCAGTCCACGCTCCGGGATCGCCATCACCGCGATGCCGGCGACCGGCGCCGCGTCGGCCGTATGAAGGTGGGCGAACAGGTTCGCCGCCGCTTCGGTCAGGTCGCCGCTGGCGCTGAGATTGACGGTCATCGCCGCACCGGCCGGCACCTCCTGTCCGAAGGCAATCAGCGCCTCGTCGGCGGCCGCGGTGGTCGCGTCGAGTCGGATCGGCTTGCCGGGCGCATAGTGACGAGCGAGTTGGCCCGGCGACCTGGGTGCCGCGGGATCTTCGGCGACCGAGTCCAGCGCTCCGGTTATCGTTTCGATCTCGGCGAGGTCGAGCCCGCCCGGGCGCAACAGCGCGGGCCGCGTGCCGCTCAGGTCGACGACGGTGGATTCGAGACCGACCGGACAGGCGCCGCCATCGAGGATCAGGTCGACGGCATCACCGAGGGAGCGGGCGACATGATCGGCGGTGGTCGGACTGAGGGCACCCGAGCGGTTGGCGCTCGGCGCAGCGATCGGACATCCGGCCGCGGCGAGCAAAGCCTGGGCGACCGGGTGCGCCGGGACCCGGACGGCCACCGTGTCGAGGCCGGCGCAGGCCAGCAGCGAAAACGGCGCGGTGGGCAAGCGCGGCAGCACCAGGGTCAGCGGCCCCGGCCAGAATTTCTCGACCAGGGCGCAGGCAATGGCGTTTATCTCCACCAGCCGGGCCGCCGCCGCGCGATCGGCGACATGAACGATCAACGGATTGAATCTCGGCCGGCCCTTGGCCGCGAACAGGCGCGCCACCGCACGGTCGTTGCCGGCGTCGGCGCCGAGACCATAGACGGTCTCGGTCGGGAAGGCGACCAACCCGCCGGCGCGGATCAGGCTCGCGCCCTCGGCGATCGCCGCCGGCGTCGCATCCATGCGGCGCGCCGCCGACAACGGGGCCGGGCGGGGCAGGGCATCTGACTTTGGGCTCGACATCTTGCCCGCAACCTAGGGCCGCGGGCGTACGCGTTCAAGGCGCCGGTACCCTTACCGTCTGCCCCCAAACGAAAAACGGGAGGCACGTCGCCGCGCCTCCCGCCTCGCACGCCCTTGGAACATCCCCCCTCAAACAAATCCCCAAGAACGAGTGCGTCTGTTCGCGTCGGTGCAATTAGTCGATAAGCAACTGCCCATTGTCCAACAGGAACTGTATTCGCTCGAGTTCGGTCATCGCTCCCAGATTGTCCCAGGCGGTGTCGGTGATCCCATCCAGGACAATTGTGAGCTGGGTATCGAAGCTCGAATCGTCGGCGGTGCCATTGAAGTCGACGTCGATCCTGGTTTCGCTCGCATCGGCGGTCAGGTTGAGGAAGACGCCCTCGAGCCCGTTTTCGTCCAAACCGTTTTCGCCGACCAGAAGATCCGCGAGATCGAGCACGTCGACCGGCGCGATGCCGTCGTCGAGGGTGAATCCGGTGAGTGTATCGATATCGTCCGTCGCATTCGGCACAAAGGTCTCGCTCAATCCGGTCCCACCGGTCAGGTTGATATTGTCACCGGTCACCGTGACTTCGTAGGCGCCGGATTGGCCATTGCCGGGATTGTTCTGATCCCGGGCCTCCGATTCACTGAGATTGAATCCACCAACCGCAAGTACATAATTGCCCGGCGCCAATTGGCCCTGCACGATGAACGGATCCAGATCTGGGCTGGTGCCGCTCGCACTGTCGTCGCTGTCCTGACCGTATTCGTCGACGCCCGTTGCCTCGGAAACCGCGTCGTCATCATTGAAGCTGATTAGGGGCTCCGCCGCTTCGACGTCACCGTCGTTGTCCGTGTCCTCGAACAGGAAGAATTCCATATCGAATGCGCTGCTCTTCCCATCGAAGGTGACCGCTGTCGTTTCGGTAACCTCGAAGTAGAAGTAATGGACAGCTCCCGCCGCCAGCGTGGCCGAGAGGACGGTTTCGTTCGCGCTCGGATTGGTGACCGCCGTGCCCGAATTGGTGAGCGTCGTCGTACCAGCCTCCCCGCGATGACCGGCGCGCCAGATGAAATGGTCCTCATAGTCGTTGGATCCGTTCAAGGTGTCGGATCCCTGGCCGCCGATCAGAATGTCGATCTCGCCGTCCCCACTGCCGAGGATCGCGTCGGCCGTGATCGTATCGTCGCCGGTGCCGCCGTCGAGCTCATCGGCGCCATCGCCGCCGACGATGGTGTCGTCGCCGCCCTGGCCAAAGACTTTGTCGTCGCCGGCACCGGCATCGATCATGTCTGCTTCGCCGCGCGGATCGTTGTCCAGGTGCAGTGTGGTGAGGTTGCTATTGATGAAGGTCACGACCTGATCGACCGTCGGGCTATCGGTATTGGGGTCACCGCCGTTGGCCACCACGACTTGGCGCAACAGCACCGCATAGCCGTCGCCCTCGACCGTGGACTGGGCCAGCCCGTCGGTGTTGATGACGTCGCCGAAGATGATGTCGTCGCCGTTGCCGCCGTTGAGCATATCCGCACCGACGGCTTCCTTGACGATGTCGCCGAGCTGGATCGACCGCTGGATGACAGAGCTCAGATCGTCAACATCGTCGATGACCAACGTTCCGCCGGTGTTGTCGATCAAGTCGGTGTCGGACGCGCCCGACAGCACGATATTTACGCCATGGGCGTTGACACCTAGCGCCGTCCACAGCCCCCGCCAGTGATCGAGACCTGGCAGTGCGTCGCCGGACTGATCCGGATCGTCGGTGTTTCGGAAAGTAGTTGTCTGCTCTGTCGGCTGACCGTCGGTGATGAATAGCAGCGTATTGTTGGCGAACCCGCCTGGGAGTTCGTCCAGCCGCTGGATATCGAACGGAGTGGTCGCGCCGTTGGCGGTGAGGAACTCGTCGAGTGCCGCGTTGAGCGCGTCTTGGTAGTCGGTGGCATTGTTCGGTTGAATGCCGCCCGGGTCGTCGGCGAGGTTGGTGTAGAAGGTCGAGAACGTCGTCTGGTCGAACTCATATTCGCCGCCGCCAATCGAAGTGAACAGATTGTTGAAATCCGTCATGTTGGCGATCGTCGACGTGTTGACTAGGATCGTGAATGGCGGCGGATCGCTCGCCCCGCCCGAGGATTCGACGTCGTTGTCGAACGGAATCACCGTGAACCGGACTTCGACGTTCTGCCCCGCCAGGTAGGCTTCGGCGGCATAGGTCGCGTAATCGTGGGATAGTTCGATCACCGCGTCTTTGGCGAGCTCGATCCGATTGCCCGTGTTCATGCTGCCGGATTTATCGAGCACGACAACGGTGAGTTGGTCCTCAAACGTCGTCGTGTCGGGGTTGCGGCTGGCGCCGCCGATGTCGCCAAGTAGGACGTCGTTACCGCTGCCGCCCTGAAGCTTGGGACTGTCTCCATCGACGCCGTCATACGGGGTTATCGTGCTTGTCGTTGCCGCCGGGTTGGTGATGTTGTCGTCATTGTCGCCGACCAGCAGCTTGTCCTCGGTGTCCACAACCGTCACCGTCACCAGGGCGCTGTCGGTCAGACCGGTGTCGTCGGTGATCGTGTAGGTGAAGGTGTCGGTGCCGTTGAAGTCGGCCGACGGCACATAGGTGAACGAGCCGTCGCTGGCGACATTGACCGAACCGCCCTC
>JAAEOK010000024.1 GCA_024244705.1 Alphaproteobacteria bacterium | reverse complement strand
GCCGTACAGTATTTCTTAGCATCTCGTGCCACATTTTCCCGCTAATTGAAGTCCCATAATACAGAGCTTTCTTTAGGAGGCATACATGATCTGGTTTCCTTGGATCCTCCAGCCCTTTCGGTTGTATTACATAAATTTTCTAGTTGACGAGACCAGCACTCGTGACAGGCCGGCGTAGTCCAGCTGGGGCTGGGCCACCAGCTGCTGGAATATCCCGGGCAGGGACCCCCTGATCCCCCGGATCAGGGCCGCCTTCTTGGCATTGTATGTCTTGGGCTCGCCTAAGCTCTCGAACATGGCCCAGAGTTCCCCAAGTCCGACCAGGAAGTTGGCTGCCTTTCTGGGCCCGTCACAGACTGCTTCCGCCAGTCGGAACTCCGCCCTCAGCAGCTGCTGAGGCCTTTCTTCGGCGGTCATTCCGCCATATACTTCCTGGAGTTTTCTCCAGGCACTCTTCCCGTCCGGGTTCCCCGTGCGTCCCTCAAATTCTCGGACGACCCCGACAGCCCGCGACCCCGTCACCCTGGCTAGCAGGAACCACAAGCTCCTGTTCACCCCCTAATCAACCTTCACTCGTGGCCCTTCAAATCCCTCGGGCACGAGGAGGTCGTAGAGACCCCTTTCTCCCGTTATACCCACGATAGCGATCCTCCACGCCTCCCACACCCCCGGCGTGAGATCCAACCCGGCACCCTGGTCATGCTCGTATCGGTCATAGGCGTTCACGACTCTTAATCTGATAATATACGCCTTCCTCTAGCCACGATTTGGCCAACTTATCACAATCCTAGTGGCTCCTTGATGTACTCCCATGCCTAACATGAACGTGGCAGCCCCCGACTTCTTAACGTCGTATGTCCGTGCCAATTCATCCAGTTGCGCTTCGGAACTCTCGGCCCCACCACCACTCGTGACAAGTATATCATCAACGTAAATGGTGAGGAGTTCCTTATATCCTCGTTTCGTTCTGAAAAACAGACAATGGTCAATTTTGGACTGCTCGTATCCAAACTGCCGTACAGTATTTCTTAGCATCTCGTGCCACATTTTCCCGCTAATTGAAGTCCCATAATACAGAGCTTTCTTTAGGAGGCATACATGATCTGGTTTCCTTGGATCCTCCAGCCCTTTCGGTTGTATTACATAAATTTTCT